>CAZWKH010000213.1:0-759 GCA_964633885.1 uncultured bacterium
GAAGGGTCGTCCCGGAGCGGAGGGGAGGGGGGGCGTCAGGCCTGGGCCCGGTGGGGCGTGGCGCGAATCTCCGTTGCGGCCTCCCGGAAAGCCGGGCACTCGGGACGCAGCGGACAGAGGCATGGCCCGCCAGGAATCGGGCAGCCGCAGACGACGGTGTTGTCATGGCGGCAGTAGAAGGAGGCCTGTCCTCCGAGCGGCGCGTCCTTGCGGATCCAGAAGATTCGCATGCTTCCTCCGAATGGGACCGTGGTCCTTGCGGGCTTTCCGGAGTGCCAATGCAACGCCTGTGCCGGGGAACGCAGGGCCTGGGTGGATAGGTGACGGGACGCGGGAAGGGACCGGAACTCATTGCTGTGAATCAAGTTCGGGGTTCAGCTCCGAACTGGCGTGGTGCCGCCGGGCCTTGCCGATCGGCGCGCGGCAAGGTCCTGGCGCGGAAGGTGGTGGAAAATGCCCCACCCCGCCGGCTGATTTCGGTCCTGCGCGGCGACGCGGAGGACCTCGCAGGGCCGGGTCGAATTGCCCTCTGACCGAACACTCTTCAAGTCGGCCCCCCGGGCCGCCGATATCCCTGCCTGAGGGAAACGCTTCCGGCGAGCCGGTCGCGGCGGTACTCCAAACGCAGCGCAGGGGGTTCTTTCCATGGTCGTTGTGTCGTATTCGGGGAAAGAGATTAACGCCAAGCTCGTTTACTACGGTCCGGGCCTGAGCGGGAAGACGACCAATCTCGAGTACATCTACCAGAGCGTCCCCACG
>CAZWKH010000213.1:769-4644 GCA_964633885.1 uncultured bacterium
GATGGTCTCCATGAAGACGCGGACGGAGCGGACGCTCTTCTTCGATTTCCTGCCTGTCGACCTGGGCGAGATGGGGGGGTTCAAGACCCGCTTCCTTCTCTACACGGTCCCCGGACAGGTCTACTACAACGCGACCCGCAAGCTGGTGCTGCGCGGCGTCGACGCCATCATCTTCGTGGCCGACTCGGCCCGCGGGAAGATGGACGAAAACCTCGAGTCGCTGCAAAACCTGCAGGACAACCTCAGGGAATACGGGCTCGATGTCGAAGAGATCCCGCTGGTGCTGCAGTACAACAAGCGGGATGTCGAGGACCCCTACACCGTCGAAGAGCTGGAGCAGGCCCTGAATCCGCGCGGTTTGCCGTACTTCGAGGCGGTCGCGACGACGGGCCAGGGGGTCTTCGAGACCTTCCGCGGCATCTCGAGAGTGCTGTTGCAGAAGCTGAGCAAGGAAGTCCGCCTCGGCGAGACCCGCGTGACCGATTCCAAGCCCACGGTCAGGGCCGACGCACCGGCCCCGGCCCGCCCCGAGGTCGCGACGCCCTCGCCCATGGCGGGCCGTCTGGCCAGCGCTTCCGAGCCCCTGCGGGTGGAGGACGCCGCGCCGAAGCCGGTCCCCGAACAGGAATTGGAGCCGGTCGCGTACGAGTCGACCCCGGCCCTGCCGGTCGAGGAGCCCATGGCGCCGGTGGCCGCGCAGGCGGAGCCGGAGCAAGGCGCTGCGCCCTTTGAGGCTGAGGCGGCTCCGAGTGGGCCGGAGGAAGTCGCTCCAAGCGAGCCGGAAACGCCGGCCCTCGAGCCGATGGCCGCCGCTGTGGAGGCCCCCGGAATGTCCGCCCGGGAGGCCGATGCGGCCCAGGCGGAGGCCGTCGCCTCTCTGCACGCACGGCGGCAGGATGCCGCGTTCAAGGCGGTGGAGCCTTCGGTCGCGGTGGCCAAGCCGCCCCTGGCCAGGCGCCCCCGCCTCACCGAGGTGGAGACGACGGTCATGGCGCCGTCCCGGGCCGCCAAGCAGGAGCGCCCGGGCTTCTGGAGCAGGCTCATGGGCCGGAAGGCGGAGCCTCCGAAGCCGGCTCCGGTCTCCGGCGTGCAGGTGGAGACTCCGGCCGTCGAGATCCCGGTCGTGGGTGGGGCGGGGTCCTTCGCCCCGGTGACCATCGAGCGGCGCATCCAGGTCCCGATCACCCTCGGCCCGGAGGAGGTTATGCGCGGGGCGCGCCTCCGCCTGGTGCTGGAGATCAAGGTCGAGGTCGCGGGGGAGTCGAACTCCAAGGTGGCCTGAGCTGCGCCTCGCGATCCAGAGACGATTCTCAACGGCGGGGACCCCAGGGGTCCCCGCCGGTGTATGAGGTGCCGGGCGGGCGATTCCGGCGCCGGTCGGTTGACTCCGCTCCGCGCTCTCCCTTACCCTGAGACCCGCCTATCCTGGGGCCTTCACCGGAGATCACGATCATGCGTCTCGGCCGTTCCATCCATTCCCTGCGTCTTCGGATGCGCGCCTTTCGCCCGGCGGGCGCGGCCGCTGCCATCGCCCTACTGGCTCTGACGGCCTCTCCCGCCCTCGCCGGCGATTCCGCGCCTCCCGCGCTGCAGGGGCTGGCCAGCCAGCCCTCGGTGGGGCTCCTCAACTCCGGCCTGATCGACTTCTCCCGCTTCGACCTGGACCACAGCCTGAGCTACTCCTTCTCCTCGGCAAGCGGCTACCGCTCGCAGTCGGCCGGCCTCTGGACGAGCCGGCTCGGCTATCGCATCTCGGACCCGCTGCGCATCTCGGTGGGCGTGGGCGCCACGATGAGTCCCGGAGGCGAGTCCCTGTTCAACGAGAAGAGCTTCTTCCTGCAGAACTTCAGCCTCGACTACCGTCCGAGCAGCAAGTTCCGTCTCAACATCTCCTATGTGAACATGCCCTCTGAGGCCGCGCAGGCCCTGGGCTACCGCGCGATGCCCTACCACCTCTCCCGGCGGCCGTGGGATTCCCCTCTGGATCCCGACCGGTGAGATTGCGCGGCACCACCCCTTCGCCACCCAACGCGCCGCTCTCCACCCGCGATCTGAAGGACCGCGCCGAGGACGCGGCGCGCCGGCTTCGCCAGGAACCGGGGCGCCTGGATCTAGCCCTCGAGCTGGCCCAGACACTGGAGCGCCTGGGCGAGTACCGCGACGCGCTGCGGGTGCTGGAGCGCATGGCCGGCCGCGGCGCGGCGACGCCCGAGCTGGTCCGCCTGCGCGCCGAATGCATGCGCCGCGTGGGCAAGCCCGTGGAGGCGGTCGCCCTGCTCGACGCGTCCCACGACATGCTCCGCGAGAGCGTGCCGGGCTGGATCACGCGCGCCCGTTGTCTGGCCGACGCGGGCCGCATCGAGGAGTCCGTGGAGGCGGCCCGCGAGGCGACCCGCCTCGAACCCGAGACGGCGGAGGCGCAGTACGCCCTGGGAGTCGCCCTGGCCCGGGCGGGGCGGGCGCATGAGGCGGAGCAGGCCTACCACCGCGCGCTGCGCATCGACCCGGATCTGGCCAAGGCGCATATCAACCTCGGCATCCTCTTCGACCAGCTCGGCCGCAAGGAGGAGGCGGTGGCGGCCCTTCGGCGGGCCACCGTCTGCGATCCGGACTGCGCTGCCGGCCACGCGAACCTCGGCGCGATCTACGGCGAACAGGGCCGGCGCGAGGAGGCCTACGCGGAGCTCCAGCACGCGCTGCAGATCGACCCCCGCTCGACCGAGGCGCTCTTCAACCTCGCGCTGCTCTATCTGGATGACGGCCGCCTGGAGGATGCGATGGAGGCCCTCATCGAGGCCCACGCCCTTGCTCCGCAGGACGCCGGCATCCTCTACTATTCCGGCGTGCTGGCCCTGCGCCAGGGGCGCTACGCGGACACGGCCGAGATCTTCACCGAGTACACGCGGCTCATGCCGGACGACGCGCGGGGGCATTACCACCTGGGCGTGGGCCATCTGCGGCTGGGCCGGCTCGGCGACGCGCTGCGCAGCCTCCAGCGCGCGGTGACCATCGATCCGGCGCACCAGCGCGCGCATTACTACCTCGGCGTGGTGCTGGACCGGCAGGGCCTCAAGCATGAGGCCCGTCTCGCGTATCAGGCGGCCGACCGCCTGGACCGCGGCTCTTCCACGGACTGAGCTCCCCATGACCCTTCTGGACGCCTTCTGGCTGGGCCTGGTCCAGGGTCTCACCGAATTCCTTCCCGTCTCCTCCTCGGGGCACCTGGTGCTGGCCGGGCGGGTGCTCCACCTGACCATGAGCGGCGTGGCCTTCGAGATCTGGCTGCATGTCGCCACTCTGACCGCGGTGGTGGCGGCGCTGTGGCGGGACATCGCGGGCATCCTGCGCGGGATCCTGCCGGGGGCCCGCCCGGAGGCGGCGCGCAGGGCCTGGACGCTCACGGGAGCGATCGTCCTCGGGACCCTGCCCGCCGTCGCGGTGGGGCTCCTTGCCAAGGACGCCATCGAGGCCGCGTTCACCAGCGTGCGCATGGTGGGGATCGATTTGCTCCTGACCGCGGTTATCCTGAGCCTCTCCCGCCTGCGGCGGCCGGGGGACGCGCCCCTCACCCTCAAGCGCGGCTTCCTGATCGGCGTCGCGCAGGCGGTGGCGATCCTACCCGGCGTGAGCCGCTCGGGCTCCACCCTCGCCGCGGGCTCGCTGCTGGGGTTGCGAGGAGCGGAGGCGGCGCGCTTCTCCTTTCTGCTCTCCCTGCCCGCCATCCTGGGCGCCGTGGTGCTGGACGCGAAGGAAGTGAGCGCCCTCGGCCAGGGCGAGCCTCTCGTCCTGGCGGTGGGATTCGTCACCGCGGCGGTGAGCGGATACTTCGCGATTCGCGTCATGTGGCGGGTCATGGAACGAGGGCGCCTCGCGCT
>CAZWKH010000214.1:0-4554 GCA_964633885.1 uncultured bacterium
GCTCCGTCCGCGAGAAGAAGCGGAGCGCCCCCCGCAAGCAGGACCGCGCCGTCCGTGACCGCGACGACTCCCGTCGCAGCGACCGTCGCGACGGCCGCGTGATCAAGGACCGGGACCGCCGGGACGGCGATCGCGACCGCATCGTCATTCGCGACCGGGACCGGGACCACCGCGTGGTGCTGCGCCACCGGCCCGCCACTGTGCGCTACCGCGACCTGCGGGCCTGCCCGCCGCCCCGCTACATCTCCCGGCCCTGGTACAACGGCGCGCGGCGCATCTATGTCCATGACGACCCCTTCTACTTCCACGCCGGCCTGGATCTCTTCCTGGGCGGCCTCGCCCTGCGGCTGGAGCTGGGGGACATGCCCCCCATGGGGTTCGTCTACTACGATCCCTACTGCGACATGGAGTTCTGGTCCATCGCGGAGTATCGCCACCATCTCCGCTATCACCACCATCCCCATGCCCTGACCGTGATCGCCATCGAGGGCTACTACCTCGACGATTGACGCCGCGAGCCCCTACCATGGGGCCATGAGCACGCACCGGCCAACCGGCCAGGAAGCCGAAGAACGCGCGCGGGCGCTCCTCGCCCGCGCCTTCGTTCTGGATTCCCATGTCGACACCGTCTCCGAGATGGCCGACCACGGCTACGATCTCGACACGGCCCCCGAGGAAGCCCATCTCTCCTGGCAGAAGATTTCCGAGGGCGGCCTCAAGGCCCAGGTCTTCGCCTGCTTCGTCTCCCCCAGGTTCGTCCAGGCCGGCGCCGCCGCGCAGGCCGACCGCCTCATCGAGCGCTTCGAGGAGGAGGTCCGCCGCTTTCCGGACCGGCTCACCCCCTGCCGCAGCGGGAGCGACCTGGAAACCGCATGGCGGGCCGGTCGTTTCGGCGGGATGCTCAGCATCGAGGGCGGCCACGCCATGGAGGACTCCCTCGACACCCTTCGCCATTTCCACGCCCGCGGCGTGCGGGCCATGACGCTGACCTGGAACAACACCAACGGCTGGGCGGATGGCTGCGGGCCCATGGATCCCACCCTCCCGCAACATGGCGGGCTCAACGAGTTGGGGGCGCGCGTGGTGGGGACCATGGAGGAAATCGGCATGGCGGTGGACATCTCCCATGGTGCCCCCGCCACCTTCTGGGCGGTCATGGACATGGCCGCCAAGCCCCCCTTCGCGAGCCACTCCTCGGTGAAGGCCATCAACCACCATCGCCGCAACCTGGACGACGCGCAGATGCGGGCCCTGGCCGAGAAAGGCGGGGTGCTGGGGATCTGCTTCTGCAGCAACTTCCTGGTGGACGAGGCGGGCGCCTGGGAGCGCGCGCGGCAGGCCACCGGCTACATGCCCCCGGGAATCCCCTTGCCGGACCGGCTATGGGGCGCGATCCCCGATGTGGATTTCGAGACCTACTGCCGCCATGTGCCTCTGGCGAGCCTGGACGACGCCGCGGACCATGTGGAGCATGCGCTGAGGGTGATGGGGACGGGGGCGGTGGGGATCGGCTCCGACTACGACGGCGCCCGCCGCTTCCCGGTGGGGCTCGAGCATGTCGGCAAGCTCCCCGGGCTGGCCGCCCGTCTGATCGAGCGCGGCTGGCGGGAAGAAGAACTCACCGGGTTCCTCGGTGGGAACCTCCTCGATTACTTCAAGCGGGTGCTGGGCTGACGGAACAGCGTTGCCCCTGCCGGATCCACCACCTCGACCCCCACCTCGATCCCTTCCCGCACGCTCTGGGTCACCACACAGTAATCCTCGAAAAGTCCCAGGCAGCGCTCGAGCCGCGCCCGTTCTACCGGCGAATCCAGCTCGATCCGCACATCCATCGCCCCGATCCGCAGCCGCTTCTGCTCGTTGCGCACCAGGCTGCCGTTCACCACGGTCTTCACCCCGCTCACCTCGACCTTGGACCGCTGGAGGCAGAAGAGGAGGCTCGCGCTGAGGCAATTGCCCACCGCGGCCGCCACCAGCCGCGCCGCGTTGGGCCCCTTGTTTCCCCCCAGGGGGGCGGGTTCGTCCAGGAGGAGATCGTCCACACCCTCCCAGTCGAACTTCACCTTGAACTCGAACCCGTCGAGCTGCTCCATCGTGACCGTGAACCGGGGCTCATGCGCTTCCGTCATCGTCACTCCACCGCCGTGAGCACGGCGTCCAGGAACTCATCCTCGCCGACCATTCCCTCCACCGCGGGAAGCTCGTTCACCACGGTCTTGGGCACACCCATCACCATGTACTTGTTGGCCAGCTCCGGGAACTCGGTGGCTTCCACCATATCCGCGGTGACCTGGCTGCTCTCCAGCGCGAACTGGTGGGCGAGCCGAACCACGCCCGGGCAATAGGGGCAGGTGGGGGTAACGAACACCTGCAGGTGGATCGGCTTCTCCAGGGCCTTGAGCCGCGCGCGCGAGGTCCTGGACAGTCCCGAGTCGCGGTTGGAGACCATGACCAGGTCCTCGAGCAACCCGGCAAACTCATAGCCGGCGGGGACTCCGTAGTAGCGGATCCCGTGGTCCTGATCCCCCAGGAGCACGATGCCCGGGATCCTTGTCACGCCGTACCCCCGCGCCTTCTCGGCGTCGGCCACGAAATCATAGACCTCCAGCCGGATCTTTTCCGAGAGCTCGGCGAGGTCCTCCAGGAGTTCCCGGGTCTCCCGGCAATACTGGCACTCCATGTCCTGGGTGAAATAGACGATGGTGACCGGCTGGTCCATGCGGGACAGCTTCTCGCGCACCTTGGGTTTGTCTCGGTCCGGGATCATGCTTCCTCCTGGTTGGATTTCCACCCGGTAGGACGCAGGCCATGGACCGGGGATACGCGAAGGCAGGCGCCGCCGGCCAGGATCAGCCGCCCCGGGCCTAGCCGGGCAGATCCTGGAGGGCCTCCCTCATCCCCGTCGCGATGACGGCCCAGAAGGCGAACACCATGAGGACAGCGACCAGGAACAGGGCCACCACGACCGCCCCCCAGAGAGTCCAGCTCCGTTCCCGCTCCCGGAGCTGCTCGACGGAGTGGTAAGGGCTGTGCTTCCAGGCCAGCTCGTAGCCGTTGAGCCCCAGGTAGATCCCCACCATCGGATAGAGCAGCAGGTGCAGAACGGCCACGAAGGGGATGGAGGCCGACGCCATGAGCAGGAGCGCGACGCCGATCTGGCCATGTCCCAGGAGCCAGAGGTAGGGGATGAGGAACCCTCCCCAGTTCCACCCCAGACCCCGCGCGTCGGTGAGGCGCTCCGGTTCGTTCCCGGAGGGCAGGGGAGAGAGAGGCATCCAGTTCATCCCGGCCTCCCTGCTGGCGAGTCCTACTCGCCCTTGAAATAAGGCTTGGTCAACTCGAAGCGAACGATCTCCACCGAGTCCGCGGCGGCTGTGCCGTCGGGGCGTACCTCCCCGAGCCGGACATCCAGATCCATGCGGAAGGCCGCGTTCTTTCCCCTCGGGTTCTTCCCCCAGAAGCCCCAGAACCGCTGGCCTGTCCAGGTGAACACAGCGGGAAAGGCTAGTCGGTTGGGCGGAGAGTAGAGAATCCCCGCGTCGTTTTCGTACTTCGCGTGAACCTCCTCGAAATGCATGGTCAGCCGGGACACCTCGACGCCCGCCTCCCGCAGCGCGTCCACCAGCTCACGCGGCTCGAAGTGGGCGCTGTCGCCGGCCAGGACCGTAAAGCGCCCTCCCCCGCTGTCCCACTGCGCTCCGGCGAAGCCCGGCAGGGCGTTCAGGAGGTCGAGAGCAGGCTGGGGATCGGCCGGAACAGAGGCCGGGGTGATGTGGATCGCGCCCAGACCCACAGGAGCGGCGTCGGGCACTGAAGCCTCGGCGGCTGCTCCCGGCAGGACAAGGGCCAAGAGACACCAGAGATGGATTCCAAAGGTCCTCGTCATGAAGAGCATCCTCGCTATGCAGCCCCACGGCCGGCGGCTAGAAGAGACCCGCCAGGACACCCAGGCTCAGCCTCTGCTCCCCCTCCTCCTCGAGGTCCACGGCATACCCGACCACCCCATTCAGCTGCCCGAATCCCCGGGTGAACTGGTATTCGGCATGGCCCTGAAGCGTCCACCGAGGGGCCATACCATCGCGGAAGGCCGAATTAATCCCCGCGGCGAGGGTCAGGCGCTGCAGGAGCCCGTCCGGAATGGTGTGTCCCAGAACCATGAGCCGCAGGGTGGGGTCCTCGTCGTCCAGGTCGTAGCGCAGCTCCGCATAGCCCTTGTAGGCCACCGGGACATCGCGCGCCATGTCCTGCAGGATGTCGCTCAGGCGGTAGGACATGGTCTCCACCCCGCCGTACACTAGGAAATCCGTCTCGCGGGGAAGACGCATGCCGCCGTAGAACCAGAGCGGCGCCTTCGCGCCCTTGAAGAGGTACTCGGCCTTCATGAAGTAGTCGTCGTCCACCACCCGGCCCTTGGACGAGCCCTTCAACTCCACGGACAGGGCGGATTGCTGGTCCAGCGTGAAGGTCCACTGCGCGCGGTACTGCTGGGTGTAGTCCTGGTCCACCACCCCCTCGCAGGGGTCTTCCGCATCCGGCATCGACCAGAGCTGGGCC
>CAZWKH010000215.1:0-4525 GCA_964633885.1 uncultured bacterium
GGATCCCGACCAGGTGCTGGGGGAGCTGTCCGGTCTCGACGACCTGGAGACGAGGGACGCCTCGGTGCGTGCCGCCCTCGAGGACGCCGCCGGCTGGCTGATCGAGACCACGGACTGCGACGGCTTCCGCATCGACACCGTCAAGCATGTGGACATGGCCTTCTGGCAGGGCTGGACCCCCGCGGTGCGGGCCCATGCGGCCGGTCTCGGCAAGACCAACTTCTTCTTCTACGGCGAGGTGTTCGACGGCAGCGACGCCAAGTGCGGATCCTACACGGGGACGACGGCGGGAGGGGCCTTCGCCCTGGACTCCGTCCTCTACTTCCCGATGCACTACACGATGAACGATGTCTTCGCGTTCAACCTGCGCACCTCCCGCATCACCGACCGCTACGCCGTGCTGGGCAGTTACGACCCCGCCGCGCAGGAACGGCTGGTGTCCTTCCTCGACAACCACGATGTGGCGCGGTTCCTGTCCTTCGGCGTGGCCAACCAGGACGCCACCAAGCTCAACGCCGCCCTGGACTTCATGCTCACCACCCGGGGCGTGCCCTGCGTATACCAGGGCACCGAGCAGGCCTTCGACGGGGGGAGCGACCCTTACGACCGCGAGGACATGTGGGACGGCTCCTGGGAGTACGGCCCGAGCTTGGGCGACAACTTCAACATGACCCACCCGCTGTACAGGCGGGTGCGCGACCTGAACGACATCCGTTCGCGTTACGACGCGCTGCGCACCGGTGTGTTCACGGAGCTCAAGAGCGAGAGCAGCGCGGGGATCTACGCTTTCCGCCGGGCGGGCGCCGCCGAGGACGCGGTGGTCGTGGTGAACTCCGCCTCCTCCTCGCGGTCGAGCGGCACCCTGGCCACGGGGTGGGCCGCCGGGACGGCAATCGCCGACCTGCGCGACCCCTCCTTCACCCTGACCGTGGGGTCCGGGGGCACGATCAGCCTGAGCGTCCCGGCGCGCCGGGCGCGAATCCTCGTGCGGGCCTCCGCCGTGACCGCGGCCACCCCCGCCGTGGACACCCAGTCCCCCGCCCACGCCGCGACCTCCGCGTCGCCGCGGCCGCCGATCCGGCTCGGCTTCAACCGCGCGATGGACCATGGCTCGGTGGAAGCGGCACTGACCGTCCTGCCCGCGGTGCCCGGCGCCTTCGCCTGGGAGGCGGACACCGCGGTGGTGTTCACGCCCGCAGCCGACTGGTCCGCGGGGACGCGGGTCACCCTGCGGCTGGAGGCCATGGCGGCGGCAGTGGACGGCACGCCCATGCGGGCCGCCTTCGAGACCTTCTTCACCGTTGCGGGCGGGGTGCCGGGGCTGGTCCTCGCCGCGGGATACCACGCCACCGAGCTCGCTTCGGGTTCGGGGATCGGAGTGCCCATGGGCATCGCTGCCGGCGAAGGCGGAGCCTGGGGGAACGATCTCTTCGTGGGCGACGCGGGCAACGATCGGGTGCTGCGCATCACCCCCGAGGGGGTGGTGAGCATCCTCGCCTCGGGGTCCTTCCTGAGCAAGCCGGAGGGGCTCGACTTCGATCATGCCGGCGACTACGCAGGCGACCTCCTGGTCGCGGACCCGAACGGGCTCCTGCGGGTGACCTCGGCGGGGGCCGTCAGCCAGATCGCCGCGGGGACCAGCGCGACCAATACCGGCGCGCTGGCCTGCCTGCCGGCGGGGCCGCTCGGCGGGTACGCGTACCTGGGCAGCAATACCTCCAACCGGGTCGAGCGCTACGAGCCGGGGACCGGCTATGTGCCCTTCGCCACCCCGGTGAACGGGTGCGAGGGGGTCGCACCCGCGCTGGGACTGTTCGGCTCCGGCCGGCGGCTTCTGGTCGCTGATCCCGACCTCACCGCCTACGCATCGAGCATCGACGGGACCTCGGCGGTGCTCTACGCCGACTCCACCGGGGCGCTGAGCACCTTCGTGCAGAGCCCCACACTCCTGAGCGGGGTCTGCGCGATGGTGGTGGACGGCTACGGACAGTTCGGCGGGGACCTCCTGGTCGCCAACATCGCCACCGAGACCTTGCTGCGCATCACTCCCTCCGGATCGATCAGCGTGCTGGCCGAGGGGTTCGGAAACCTTTTCGGCAGCGACTGCCTGGCCCTCGGCGCCGACGGCGCGCTCTATGTCGTGGACACCGGCGCGGGCGAGCCCTTCACCGATTCGAGCGGCGGCACCGCCCCCGCTCGAATCGTCCGGCTGGCGGCCGATACCACTACCGGGATCCCGGGGCAGGAGGGCGCCATGCGGCCGCCGCTCCTCGCGGTGTTCCCGAACCCGCTGTCCGGCTCGGGGATCGCCAGGTTCCGGCTGGACGAGGAGGCCCGGGTGACCCTCGACCTGTTCGACATCCGCGGGCGGCGCGTGGCGCGGGTCTTCGACGGGACCCTGCCTGCAGGCGACGCGGAGCTCAGGCTGGATCCGGGCATCGGGTCCCTCGCGCGCGGCGTGTACTTCGGGCGCCTCGTCGTGAACGGTGCGCCCGTCGCCTCCGCGCGGGTGGTGCTGCGGTGAGGCTCCCCCGCCTGCACAGGCGCCGCGGCCCAGCGCGGTCCGACGCCTTCCCCGATCCCGTCTACCGCCTGCGCAGCGGGCCCGACGGGGTCGCGCATTTCCTTGCCCGGGGCGACCACCCCCGCGTCACCCAGGCCTTCCTGGACATGATCCGCTCGCTCTCGGGACGGCCCGGGGTGGTGTGGGTCGAGTACGCCGAGCGGCCGGAGGAATGGGCGGCCTCCGAAGTGGCGCTGTCCACGCTCCTGGCCGCGATGGTGAGCGTGCGCGATCTGCTCGGCCGCGAGGCGATGGACATGGCGGTCTACTCGCGCAACGAGGGGGTGGAGGTCTTCCTGGATCACCTCGGTGAGCTGGAGGTGCGCTCGGGGAGCTGGAACGAGAGCCGCTTCCGCGCGGTGCTGGAACGGGTGGGCTTCCGCTGCGCGGAGGATATCTTCCTGCCGGGAACCGCCGAGGCGGTTCGCGAGCCGCTGGACCCGGCTTGGCGGACCCGCCTCGCCGAGGCAAGGGACATGCTGGGGCTTGCTCCCGTGGGGCCGCGCAAGGCGGTCGGCCCCTAGTCGGGGCCGCCCCGTGATGACTCCTCGGGGCCGCCCCGCGCCAGCGCGGTCAGGGCGGGGCCGGTGACGCGGAACACCTTCCACGCGTCCATGGACACCGCGCCCAGTCTCCGGTAGAAGCGGATCGCGGGCTCGTTCCAGTCCAGCACCGCCCACTCGAATCGCCCGCACCCGCGCTCTACCGCGATGCGCGCCAGCTCGACGAGGAGCGCGCGCCCATAGCCCTTGCCTCGGTGCTCCGGGCGGATGAAGAGATCCTCCAGGTAGAGCCCGCGGCGACCCACGAAGGTCGAGAAGTTGTGGAAGAACACCGCGAAGCCCACCGGCTCCGCGCCCTCGTAGGCCAGGAGGACCTGGGCCGCCGGCCGCTCCCCGAAGAGTTCCTCGGCGAGCACGGCCTCCGTGGCCGCGACTTCGCTCGCGAGCTTCTCGTACTCGGCCAGCTCGCGGATGAAGCGCAGGATCAGGGGGATGTCCGCCGGGGCGGCGGGGACGACGCGCAGCGAGGGGGCGGGTGGGGGCGGCGTGGGACTCACGGGAACCTCATGGCATCGCGCATCTGCTCGCTCAGCCGAGGACGGCCAGGCGCTGCCGTGCGCGGGCAGGGTAGGGGTAGTCGGGATCAGCATGCTGCCACAGCCGCAGGCATTCCTGATACTCGCGGCGCGCGTCCGCGGGCCGCCCGGCCTTCTCGTAGTATCCGGCGAGTTTGTAGTGCCCCAGGGTGCGGCCGCCGTAGGTGAGGAGCATGGTCTCCAGGATGCTGATGGCGCGGTTCAGGTCGCCGGTGCCGGCGTAGGCTTCGGCCTGGAGCTCGCGGATGTTGATGTCGATGGAGCCTCCACGGAACCATCCCTCGGTCTCCAGATCATGGAGGTAGTCCAGGGCAAGGTTGGGAGCGCCGTCGGCCAACTCGATCGTGGCGCCGAGTTCCAAGGCTCTCTTGCGGAAGCCCCCGGGCAGCTCCAGGTTCTCGGCAACCTGTTGGTTCAGGGTGGAGAGGAGTTCCCGGGAGTGCCGGATTTCGCCGGTCCGGGCCAGCGCGATTCCTCCCCACGGCCCCCCGGGTCCGTAGGCATCGCCTTCCCGCTGTGGGGCTCGCTCCTCCAGTTCGCGGAGATTGGCGGAGGCCTGTTGCTCGAGGCCCGCATATAGGAACAGACGCAGGTCGGATTCGCGAGAAACCCTCCGAACCGCCGCCCGTGCATCCGCCACTCGTCCAGCATCCGCGTAGCATTCGGGCAGGACCACGAAAGTGTATGATTCCATCCCCAAGTACTGCTTCTCTGCGTCCGTCCACCGCGGGTCTCGAAGCATGCTGAGCTGACCTTCGATCGCCCCGGCAACATCTCCGCGAGCGTAGAGGCACCGGGTGAGCCCCAAGTGGGCCCAGAAGTTGTCCGGTTCCACGACCAGTGTCTGCCGGTAGCTGGAATCC
>CAZWKH010000216.1:0-4522 GCA_964633885.1 uncultured bacterium
CTTTCAACGATCAGTTGGGCGATACGATCACCCTGCTGGCCAACTCGCTCCGCTTGCGCCTCTTCGATCCGCGGCGCTAGGCTGCGCGGATGCAACTTCAGTTCTTCGGCGCCGCCCGCACCGTCACCGGCTCCCGACATCTCCTCACCGTGAACGGGCAGCGGATCCTGCTCGACTGCGGCATGTTCCAGGGCCGCCGCGAGGAGTCGGAGCGCCTCAACCGCCAGTTCGGCTTCGACCCGGCCGCGATCGACGCGGTGGTGATGAGCCACGCGCACATCGACCATTCGGGGGCCCTGCCCAGCCTGGTGAAGGCGGGCTTCAAAGGGCGGATCCACGCCACCCTGGCCACCGCGGACCTCCTGGGGGCCATGCTGCGCGACAGCGCCCACATCCAGGAGAGCGACATCAAGTTCCTGAACAAGCACCGGGCGCGGCGCGGCGAGCCCGCGAAGGCGCCGCTCTACACCACGGAGGACGCCGAGAAGGCCATCGCGGCGATCCAGGAGCACCCCTACCACGAGCCGGTCCGCGTGGCGCCGGGGGTGGAGGTCGCCTACTACGACGCGGGGCACATCCTGGGCTCCGCGGTAGTGCAGCTCACCCTCACCGAGGAGACCCGCAAGCGGATCCTGGTCTTCTCCGGGGACCTCGGCAGGCGCAACCTCCCCATCCTCCGCGATCCCGAGACACCGCCCGAGGCCGATGCGCTCATCATCGAGAGCACCTACGGCGACCGCGAGCATTCCCCCATCGAGGCGGTGGACGACCGCCTGGCCGGGCTCATCAACTCGGTGTGCGCCGCCAAGGGGAAGCTCATCATCCCCGCCTTCGCGGTGGGGCGCACCCAGGAACTGGTCTACGCGATCTCACGGCTCATTCGCGCGGGACGGATTCCCGGGTGCAGCGTCTTCGTGGACAGCCCCCTCGCGCTGGATGTCACCGAGATCTTCGCGCGCCACCCGGAGTGCTACGACGCGGAGATCCGGGCCGTGCTCCACGACACCGGAGATCCCTTCGGCTTCCACCTCCTCGAGTATGTGCGCTCGGTGGAGGAGAGCATCGAGCTCAACGACCGGCCCGGGCCCTTCATCGTGGTCTCGGCGAGCGGAATGCTCGAAGCGGGGCGGGTGCTGCACCACCTGCGCAACGCGATCGACGATCCGCGCAACGTGGTGCTCATCGTGGGCTATCAGGCGGAGCACACCCTGGGGCGGCGGCTGGTGGAGGGCGCAGGCGAGGTGAGGATCTACGGGGAGGTTCACCGCCGCCGGGCGCGGGTCGAGGTGATGAACGAGTTCTCCGCCCACGCCGACCGCAACGGGCTCATCGCCTGGGTGCGCGCCTTCCGCCGGATGCCCAAGCGCGCGTTCGTGGTGCACGGCGAGGAGACGCAGAGCCGCCCCTTCGCGCAACGGCTGCGCGAGATGGCGGGCATCCCCGAGGTGTTCGTGCCCGCGATGCGGGACAAGGGGGCCGTGTAGCGGCGCCCTTCCCGCCCCCGGCCTCAGCTCGCGGCGGCCTCGATGCGCTCCACCGCGCGCAGCCCGTCCGATGCGCTGGACATGATCCCGCCCGCGTAACCCGCGCCTTCGCCCACCGGATAGAGCCCGGCCACCGAGACCGACTGGTAGCTTTGCGGATCGCGAAGCACCCGCACGGGCGAGGAGCTTCGGGTCTCCAGGCCGATCAGGACGCCCTCCGGCCCGTCGTAACCGCGCACCAGGCGGCCGAAGTGGCGGATGCCGCGGCGCAGGAAGGGGACCAGGGCCGGGGGAAGGATGCGGTTCAGGTCGGTGGGCCGCACCCCGCGGCGGTAGGAGGTTTCGATGCGGCCCGTGGAGGGCCGTGCGGCCAGGAAGTCGGGGATGCGCTGGGCGGGGGCGACATGCCCGCCTCCGCCGGCCTCGTAGGCCATTCTCTCCAGGCGGCGCTGGAACTCGATTCCGGCCAGGGGGCCCTCGGCGCCGAAGTCCTCCGGACGCACCGTCACCACCACCGCCGCGTTGCCGAAAGGCTGGGCGCGGTGGCTGTAGGACATGCCGTTCACGGTGAGCCCGTCCTGCTCGGTGCCCGCCGCCACCACCTCGCCCCCAGGACACATGCAGAAGGTGTAGGCCGAGCGCTCGCCGCGGGGCGGGTTGTAGGCCAGCATGTAGTCCGCGGGTCCGGTCTCCGGTGCGTCCGTGCCGAGCTGCGCGCGGTTGAGCAGAGTCTGGGGATGCTCGGCGCGGGCGCCCAGGGCGAAGGGGCGCGCCTCGAGCGCGATCCCGCGGCGGTGGAGCATCTGGAAGACATCCCGTGCGCTGTGACCGGCGGCGAGGAACAGGGCGTCGGTCTCGACGCGCTCGCCGTTCACCGTCGCGCCCCGCAGGCGGCCGCCCTCGATCGCGAGATCCTCGAGGCGCGCCCCGAAACGGATCTCCGCCCCCGCCGCGACGAGCCGCTCGTGCAGAGCGAGCAACGCGCGGCTGAGCCGGTTGGTGCCCAGATGCGGCTTGCCCGCGGTGAGGATTTCCGGGGCCTGGGCCAGCTCGGAGAGGGTGCCCAGGATATACGGATTGCGCGGGTCGTTGCGCCGCGTGGTGAGCTTGCCGTCCGAGAAGGTCCCGGCGCCGCCCTCGCCGAACACCACATTCGACTCGGGGTCCAGGATGCCGTCGTTCCAGTAGCGGTTCACATCCTTCCACCGCTCCTTGAGCGGCCGGCCGCGGTCGATGACCAGCGGGCGATAGCCCTTCTCGAGGAGCGCGAGGGTGATGAAGAGTCCGGCGGGGCCGGTCCCCACCACCAGCGGCTGACTCCCGATGCGCACCCGCGGCCCCGCATAGAGCGCCTCCCTGGGAGGCGCGGCGGCGGTGACATGAGGGTCGCCGGCGAAGCGGATCAGCACCGCCTCCGCCTCGGCGAGCTCCACCTCCAGGTTGTACACGCGCACCGGCTGATGCTTGCGGGCGTCCACCGAGGTCTTGACCACGGCCAGGTCCAGGATCTCTTCGACGGGCACCCCGAGGCGGTCGGCCACGGCCTGGCGCAGTCGGGACTCGGGCTCGGCGTGGCGGAGATTGTTGACGCGGATCTTCATGGCAGGCTCCTGCCGGCGGGTCAGGCCGGAAAGGGGGGGAGGGATCGTTCGATCAGTGACCCCATTGTAGCAGGAAACCCGAGCGCGGGCCGCCCGCCTTGGCAGGGACCGGCGCCGGCCTTAGGATTGCCGTCGGCTGTGCGTGCCGCACCCGTCAGGAGGCCCGTTTGCGCCCATTCCTCGCCGCCCTGCTCGCGATGTCGCTTCTCTCCTGCACGACGACCGCTCCCCGCCGGCGCGTGGTGGCCGCCAGCATGCCGCCCATGGCGGCGCTGGTGCGGCTCGTCGCCGGCGACGCGCTTCCCGTGGTCACGCTTCTGCCCGCCGGCCGCAGCCCCCACGACTTCGAGCCCAGCGCGAGCGATGTGAAGCGGATGCAGGGAGCCGCGCTCTTCGTGCATGCCGGAGAGGACATCGACGGCTGGATGCTGCGCTCCGCGCGGGCCGTGGCCGGAGAGGACGCGCCGGTCCTCGCCATGCGCGCGGTCGCGCCCGATCCCGCCCGCGATCCCCACCTCTGGCTGGACCTGGAGGCCGTGCGCGCCTTCCTGCCGCTTCTCGGGGAGAGGCTCGCCGAGGCCGATCCGGCCGGGGCCGCCGCCTATCGCGCCCGCGCCGCCGCCGCGCTGGACAGCCTCTCCGCCTTCGACGCCTGGGCCCGAACGGAGCTGGAGGGCCTGCGGGAGGTCCCCTTCGCGCTGCTGCACTCCGCCTTCGAGGGATTCTGCAGGCGCTACGGGCTCTCCGTGGTGGGCATCCTGATGCTGCATCCCGAGGGCGAGGCTCTCCCGCGTTCGCTCGGCGATGTGGCCCGCGAGCTGGAGGCATCGCACGCCCTGGTGGTCTTCGCGGAGCCGCAGCATCCGCAGCGCCTCGCCGAGTCGGTGGCGGAAGAGATCGGTGGGGTGGTCGGGATGGTGGATCCGCAGGGGGGGCCCGACCTCCCCGGCCGCGACAGCTACTTCGGGCTCCTGCGCTGGAACACGCGAAGCCTCGTGGAGAGCCTGGGGGGAGCCCGTTAGCGCGATGGAAGGCAGTCCTCGGGTCCCCGTCATCGAGGTGGAGGGGGTCTCCCTGCGCCGCGCGGGCCGTCCCGTGCTCACGAATGTCTCCTTCCGCATCGATTCCCAGGAGCTGGTCGGCCTGATCGGCCCCAACGGCGGAGGCAAGACCACGCTCCTGCAGGTCGTCCTGGGCGTGCTGCGCCCCGACCGCGGAACCGTGCGGGTGTTCGGCCATGAGCCCGCGCGCGGCAGGGGAGACAGCGGGGACATCGGCTATGTGGCCCAGGCCAAACGCTTCGAGCGCGACTTCCCCGCGCGGGCCAAGGATGTGGTGCTGATGGGCACCTTCGCCCAGGCCGGGCTCTTCCGTTACCCCCGCGCCAGGGAGAAGCACCGGGCCCTGGAGGCCCTCGCCCAGGTGGTAGGTGAAGAC
>CAZWKH010000217.1:0-4508 GCA_964633885.1 uncultured bacterium
CCCGGATGAAGCTGACCTGTGCGAACGGGTCCTTCTCCATCGTGGGTATGGGGCCGGAAGATTTTCCGAAGCTGCCGGATGTGGACGCGGAGAAGATGGTGATCCTGCCCACCGAGACCCTCGAGAAAGCCGTGCGGCGTACGACCTACTCCGTGGGAACGGACGAGACACGCCAGAATCTCACGGGTGTGCTGCTGCAGTTCAAGGGCGGCGAATTGCGCATGATCGCGACCGACGGTCACCGACTGGCCAAGGCGGCGTTCAAGGGCGAGTTCAAGGGACTTGAAGGGCGGGATCTTCTCATTCCGCCCAAGGCGCTGGCCCAGGTGGTACGGCTCGCGGGAGGCAAGGAGACCATCAATCTGGCCGTGAGTAAGAACTTCGCCGTCTTCGAGGTGGGTCCCACCACGGTCTATTCGCGGCTCATCGACGGGAATTTTCCTCAGTACGAACAGGTCATTCCCAAGGACAATCCCAAGAAGTTCACGGTGCGTCGGGAAGAGTTGATCGCCGCGCTGCGCCGGGTGGCCGTTCTCTCCGACAGCGTCACGCGCCAGATCAAGCTGAGCGTGACCAAGGAGCGGATCGACCTGAGCGTGAGCACCGCCGATGTGGGCGAAGGCCAGGAAATGGTCAGCGTCCAGTACGCGGGGGAACCTCTGGCCGTGGGATACAACGCCGCGTATCTCCTGGAGGCGCTCCGTACGATGGATTCCGAGGATGTCCAAGTCGAGCTCAACACGGCCCTGAGCCCCGGCATCCTGAGGCCGGTGCAGCAGGTGGCGAACGAGGATCTGCTCTGTCTCGTGATGCCGTTACGGCTGCAGGAGGCGTGACCGCCGGCGGCGTGGAGGCGCGGCGTGGGTGGGCGGGCGGTTCCGCAGCGCCCGGTCGCCCGTGAGGTCGAGACATGGACAAGATCGGCGCTCCCCTCAAGGACCTTCTCTCGCGGCTCCACCTCTCGGTCCCGATGCTGGGATGGCGGGCGGTCGAGGTCTGGCCGGAGGCGGTGGGCAGCCGCGTGGCCGCGCGCGCCCGGGCGGTGGCTTTCCGGGACGGAACGCTGTTCGTCGAGGTGGACAGCGCGACCTGGATGAATGAACTGGGGTATCTCAAGCATCACATGGTGACGGAACTCAACCGAAGGCTGGGCGAAGAGGTCGTGCGCGAGATCCGCCTGCAGCCCGCCTCCGGTTCCCGTCCTGCACCGCCCCGTCCGAAGGGAGACTGAAAGCTCGATGACGCAAGACGCAGCACCGGATACCACCTACGGCGCCGAATCCATCAAGGTTCTCAAGGGCCTGGAGGGGGTTCGCAAGCGCCCCAGCATGTACATCGGGAGCACCGGCCCCTCTGGCCTGCACCACATGGTGTACGAGGTGGTGGACAACAGCATCGACGAGACCCTTGCCGGGGCCTGCGACACCATCACGGTGAAGCTCAACGCGGACGCCTCGGTGACGGTCATCGACAACGGCCGCGGCATTCCGGTGGAGATGCACGCGAAGGAGGGGCGCCCCGCGGTGGAGGTGGTGATGACCACCCTCCACGCCGGCGGCAAGTTCGACAAGGAGAGCTACAAGGTCTCCGGCGGCCTGCACGGCGTCGGCGTGTCCGTCGTCAACGCGCTCAGCGAGTGGCTCCGGGTCGAGGTGGCCCGGAACGGACGCCGGTACGCCCAGACCTACAAGCGCGGACAGGTGGCCACCGAGCTTCAGGATCTGGGGCCGTCCACGGACCGCGGGACCACGGTCATCTTCCTTGCCGACAGGGAGATCTTCGAAACCCTCGACTACTCGTTCGATACCCTCTCCCAGCGCTTGCGGGAACTTGCCTTCCTGAATCCGGGCCTCACCATCAATGTAGACGACGAGCGCAGCGGAAAGAGCCACAAGTTCCGCTTCGACGGCGGAATCGTGGAGTTCGTCCAGAGCCTCAACCGCGGGCACCAGACCCTTCACCCATCCCCCATCTTCCTGAAGGGGAAGCGCGAGGGCGTGGACGCGGAGATCGCGCTCCAGTACAACGACACCTACAACGAGAACGTCTTCTCCTATGTGAACAACATATGCACGGTGGAGGGCGGCACGCACCTGGTCGGATTCCGATCCGCGCTCACCCGGGTGCTCAACACCTACGGGGCGCGGGAGAAGCTGTTCAAGAACGAAAAGCTCAGCCTCTCCGGTGAGGATGTCCGCGAGGGACTCTCGGCGGTGATCAGCGTGAAGGTCCCGGAGCCGCAGTTCGAAGGGCAGACCAAGGGGAAACTGGGGAACAGCGAGGTCAAGGGGATCGTGGAGTCCGTGGTGGGGGAGGGGCTCAACGATTTCTTCGACACCAACCCCTCGGTGGCGCGGGCCGTGATCGAGAAGTCGGTGGCCGCGGCCCGGGCGCGGGAGGCGGCGCGCAAGGCTCGCGAGCTGGCCCGCCGCAAGACCGCGCTCGACTCGGGGTCGCTGCCGGGCAAGCTGGCGGACTGCTCCAGCCGGGACCCCGTCCCCAGCGAGCTCTTCATCGTGGAGGGCGACTCGGCGGGCGGCTCGGCCAAGCAGGCCCGCAACCGCGAATTCCAGGCCGTGCTCCCGATCAAGGGGAAGATCCTGAATGTGGAGAAGGCGCGCCAGGACAAGATGCTCTCCAACGAGGAGATCCGTACGCTGATCACCGCGCTGGGAGCGGGCGTCGGCGCGGATTTCGACGTCTCGAAGGCGCGCTACCACAAGCTCATCCTCATGACGGATGCCGATGTGGACGGCGCCCACATCCGCACCCTGCTCCTGACCTTCCTGTTCCGGCAGATGCGGCCGCTCATCGACGCGGGCTTCGTCTTTATTGCCCAGCCGCCGCTCTACCGGTTGAGCAAGGGGTCCAAGAATCAGTACGCCTGGGCCGACGAGGAGCGCGACAAGTTCATGGAGACGGACTTCGGCGGGGCCAAGGGCGTCCATGTGCAGAGGTACAAGGGTCTCGGCGAGATGAACCCGGAGCAGCTGTGGGAGACCACCATGGACCCGGACCGACGGATCCTGCGCCGCGTCACCCTGGAAGACGCGGTGGAAGCGAATGCGGTGTTCTCGATGCTGATGGGTGAAGAGGTGGAGCCCCGCCGGGAGTTCATCGAGAAGAACGCCCTCTTCGTCCAGAACCTGGACGTGTAGGGCGAAGCGGTGCAGCCCGGCGAAGGCGCGATAAGGATCGGTATTTCACAGTGCCTCCTCGGGGAGCGCGTCCGCTTCGACGGCGGACACAAGCGCGACCCGTTCCTCACCGATACCCTGGCCCGCTATGTGGTCTATCTGCCGGTCTGCCCCGAGGTGGAGGTGGGGATGAGCATCCCGCGCGAGGCCGTCCGCCTCGAGGGGGACCCCGCCTCGCCCCGCATGGTGGGGAGGCGCTCCGGGGCGGACCACACCCAGGCCATGCGGGCCTACGCGCGGCGGCGCGCAGAGGAGCTCGACGCGGCCGGGCTCTGCGGGTACATCCTCAAGAAGGACTCGCCGAGCTGCGGCATGGAGCGGGTCAAGGTCTACAACCCGGAGGGTGGAGTGCCGAGCCGCGCCGGCGCGGGATTGTTCGCGCGGGCCCTCATGGACCGCCATCCGCTCCTGCCGGTGGAGGAAGAAGGCCGGCTGCACGACCCCGTCCTGCGGGAAAACTTCATCGACAGGGTCTTCGCCTACCGGCGCTGGATGGACTTCCTCGGTGAGCGCTACACGGTGGCCCGTCTCGTGGCGTTCCACACAGCGCAGAAGTTCCTTGTTCTCTCCCACAGCCCGACCCGTTACACGGAGCTGGGCCGGATCGTGGCGGGAGCCAAGGCGCTGGGCGCCGCCGAGGCCAAGGCGCGGTACGGCCTTGCCTTCATGCAGGGGGTGGCCGAGCGCACGACGGTCCGCAAGCACAGCAATGTGCTGCACCACATGGCCGGCTACTTCAAGCGCGACCTGGAAGGGGAATCCCGGCGGGAGCTGGCGCAGGTGATCGAGGACTATCGGACGGGCCTGGTTCCGCTCATCGTCCCCATCACCCTGATCCGCCACCACGCCCGCGCCCTGAACCAGACCTATCTTCTGGGGCAGGTGTACCTCGATCCGCACCCCAAGGAGTTGATGCTGCGCAACCATGTCTAGGGGGCGGACGCGGTCCGTCCAGGGGGGCGCGAGGGGCTCGTGGCGGCCCCAAAAAGAGGCTGGCCGGAATGGGCCTAAGTCCATATAATTCCGGCTTGTGCGACGGAGGGCAAACCGTCCCGGCCGGCGCTCCGGCGGAGCGCCTCCACCCCGCCTTCTCCCCCGGTGGGCGGGGCCTTGCCCGGCGGACGCGACGCCCGCTTGTGCCGGTCGGTGACCCGTTGTCCATCAAGGAGCTGGAATGGCAGACGAAGCTGGGAAGCGAGTAATCCCCGCGGCCATCGAGGACGAGATGCGCACCGCGTATCTCGATTATTCGATGTCGGTCATCGTGAACCGGGCGCTCCCCGATGTGCGCGACGGCATGAAGCCGGTGCA
>CAZWKH010000218.1:0-4492 GCA_964633885.1 uncultured bacterium
ACCTCGGCGTGCTTGCCCGCGATGGGCGATCGGAGAGCGTGGAGGTCATCGCCGCCCCGGAGAAGGGGAGCGGGGTGCCGGTGCCGCGGGCCCACCGGATCGAGCAGGACCTGCGCGCGGCGGGGGCCCCGGAGCTCGCGACGCGGATCGCCCCGGAGATCCACGAGGAGGGGGACGCGGGCGAGATCCTGCGTTTCATCAAGGACCACGACCTGGACCTCATGGTCGTCGGCCGCCGCATCCCCTCGCACCAGCTGGACCATCCGGAGCTCTACCCGCGCCTCGTGGGCCGCTCGCCCTGCGACATGCTCCTGGTCACCCCTTACTCCCCGGCGCGCTTCGACCGGATCCTCCTTCCCACCGACTTTTCGCGCCACGCGCGTCTTGCCCTGGCCGCGAGCCTCAAGCTGGCGCGGGTCCTCGGCTCGCCCGCCGCCGAAATCCTCTGCCACCATGTATTCGAGATCCCCTACGGCTACGCGTACTCCGGCCGCACCATGGCCGGGTTCGCCGAGGAGCAGAGGGGCCACGCAGAGGACGCCTTTGCCGAGTTCGTGGCCGGGATCCCCGAGGGCGGCATCCGGATCCGGTGCGAGTACACGCCGTCGCGCAATGTGGCCGAGGCCGTGACGGGCCTCGCTCTGGCCATGCAGGCGGACCTGGTGGCCCTGGGCAGCCGGGGCCGCACCGCCGCCTCCGCGCTGCTGGTGGGAAGCATCGCGGTGCGGGTGCTCGAGATCTGCGCGGCGCCGGTGCTGGTGGTCAAGGAGAAGGGCGAGACCCTCGGCTTCCTGGAGGCGCTTCTGCCGCAGTAGGCGGGAGGATGGTGCCGGAGGCCGGACTTGAACCGGCATGTCCTTGCGGACGGGGGATTTTGAGTCCCCTGCGTCTGCCAATTTCGCCACTCCGGCAGGAGTTGCAGAACGGGCATGAAGTTTCGGCGCGGGCCGCTCTCCCTGTCAACCGCTCCGCGCCGCCGCGATGGTACGGCTCTTGCTCATTCTATCCAGCTGGATCGTGCGGCGCATCCCCGCGTCTCAGGCCGATCCGGAAAGAGAGAGCCGTGACCCGCAGCCGAGGCCAGGAGCCGCCCATTTCCCCGCACAGTACCCTGCCCGCAATCGACGAGGCAGCGCGGTTTTCCCAGGACATCGCCGCCGCCCTCGGGGAGGGAACCCTCTACCTGCTTCTGGATCCGGCCGCCGTCTGGCTGGTCGACTGAGCCTGGGAACGACCCGTCCATCGCCGCGGGTCCGGTTCCAAAGGTTTCAAAGAGGGAAGCGCGTACCTGCGGACCTGCTTCCCGGGGGTGCTGGGTAGGTTGGTCCCAGCATTCGAGAACCCGCTTGATAATTCGAGCCCGGAGCCGCCCGGGCGGGAACTTCCTTTCACGCCGGGGGCGTTCAGGGCAGGCGCTCGACGACTCTTGCGATGCGGTAGGAACGGATTTTCGCCCCGCGCAGAATCTCCACGACATCGCCCTCGCGGTGGGTGAAAAGAGCCAATCCCATCGGCGCGCGAAACGATACGACATTCTCTGCGAGTTCCTGGTCGCCTTCCCCTAGAAGCCAGAGCACGAGGTTGGGCTCGCCGCTTTCCTCGTCCGCACTCTCGAGGTGCACTTCGCAGCCCGGCATGGCCACGCCGGGCGGGCGCTCCAGGCTCTCGATCAGCCGCACCCGGTTGAGGAGCGTCTCGAGCTCCTCGAAGCGGCGCGCATAGGTGGCCTGCTTGTCCTTGGCGGCGTGGTACTCGGCGTTCTCCTTGAGATCGCCCAGCTCGCGCGCTCTCTGGATCGCGCGCGGGATCACCGTCTTGAGCTCCATGCCGATGCGCGTGCGCTCCTCCTCGAGCCGCGCCAGGGTGCGGCGCGTGACCACGAGGTCCCCTTCGTAGGGATCCTCCGACTCGGCCACGATGCGTGTGCCGAGCCTGGCGGCGGAACGCAGGCGATGGCCCTCCACCTCCTCCGCGATCGCGGCGTGGCCGGTCTCGCGCAGGAAATCGAGCAGCGGGAAGCGTACGCGATCCGTTCCCTGCCAGCGCTTGAGGCGCAGGGTGAAGGGGTCCTGGGCCTCCTCCGGGATGGGCGCGCCGAGGAGCCGGCGCGCGAGCGGGGAGCCCGCGCTCATGAGCGCGACGGCCCTCTTTTGGTGCGTCTCGCGCGGGGGCGTCTCGAGAAGGCTCAGCAGGGCGTGGAGGTAGCGAGCGGTCCAGACCGGTTCTCCGGCGCCGGGGGCGCCGGCATCGAGGCCTTCCTCGAGAGCGAAGAGCGCGGCCTCCGGGTGTTCGGTGGCGCGGGGGAGAAGTTCGCGCAGGGTGGCGTCGAGGAGCCCGCCGTCGGCGAGTCGCGCCCAGGCGCGGCGCCGCACCCCTGCCAGCCGGGAATCCAGCGCGGCGGCGATCCCTTCGGGCTCGGTGAGCCGCGCGAGGAGGGTCTCCTGCTCCGCCTTGCCGAGAGCGTTGAAGTCGAAGGCGGCAGTCACTCCCTGGGTGGGATCCACCGCGGCCGACGGATCCTGCCGCAGGAGCCACAAGGCGGCGGAGACGCGCTGCTCCGCGCCGAGCCTGGCATCGCGGGCGGCGCCCTCGACCCGGTCGCGGTATGCCTCCAGGACGCGGGCCCGCGCGCCCCCGTGATGGCTCAGGAAGGTGTCGAGGGCGGCCAGGTTCCTGCCGAGGTCGCGCTTCACCTCCCAGGCGGGGAGATGCACCTCCAGGGATTCCTCCTCCCCTCCGGCCAGGCGGTAGACATTCTCGTACGCGCGCCGCGTGTCGATGCGGGGATTCTCCGCGGCGGCGGCGCGGGCGCTCTTCCACCATCCCGCCCAGGCGGTGGTGGGGAGCACCGCGGGCACCAGGACGCGACGCAGATCGTCGGCGTTGCCCTCACCTCCCTTGAGCGTGGCCAGAGCGAGGGCCACGAGCTCACCGGGGGCTTCGCGGCGCAGGCGCTCGATGCGGGCCGGATCCACCGCGACCAGGACCCGCAGGTCCTCCGCGGGCAGAGGCTCCAGGGCCTTCTCCGCCGTGGCGAAGGTCATCCGATGGAGGGGCTTGGCGGGGAAGTCCACCTGCAGGTTCTCGGTGTCGTTCTCGCGAATCCGGCCGATCCCCCAGCCCGAATGCCTTGCGTAGTAGCCGGGCGGAAAGAGCATGGCGCGGCGCAGGCGCTCCAGCACCACCGCCGCCGGCTGCGAGGCGCGCTCGAGATCCGAGACACGCAGCAGCGCCTCCGGATCCGGATAGCCGGCCAGAACCACGCGCAGGATCCGCGCGGAGGCGCGCCGAAGCGTCTCGCGCTCCGGGTGCTTGAGCCAGAGCTCGCGCACCTGCGGCCAGGAGAGATCCGCGGCCCGCGCCTGGGCGCTGGCGTCCGCGACCAGGTCGAGCACGGCGTCGAAGCGGCTCCACGCCTCCTGGCGGGCAAGAATGGTGAGGGCGGCGAGAAGGGCCCGCAGGGCGGGGAGCCCCGAGTCCTCGGCGAGCAGGAGGAGGGCTTCGTCCGCGAGCTCGTAGTTCTTGTCTTCAAGCAGCTCGGGCAGCGCCGTGGCGGCGGCGCGGGAGGCCCCGGAGGCGTCGCCCCGGGCGGTGCGGGCTTCGCAGGTCCGCCAGGCGAGGATGCCGTGGCGGGGAAAGGCCGCATGGGCGGCCTCCAGGATGTCGTTGGCCACGGCGGCGGCGCCCCCCTGGGTGCGGGCCCGCGCGATGAGCGGGGCTGCCTCGCGCGGATGACCGGCGACAAGAGGCTCCGCGGCCCGGGCGAGGGCGCTCCAGTAGCCGGCCTGGTTGAGCCGCTCCGCCAGCGCCAGATGCACCTCGGCCGCTGCCTCCGTCTCGCCTGCAGCCTCGAGGGCCCGCGCGAGCAGGCGATGCAGCCCCACCGCCACGCCCTTCTCCGGCAAGCGCGCGCGCACCGTCTCGGGCGGGGGCGGAGGATCGGCACTGTCGGCAAGAGAGAGGGCCTCCAGCGCCGCGGACTCGGATGCGAGCTCCGCAGCGGCGAGGGCGGCCAGGCGATCGATGAGCTGGGTCATGCGGCGGGTCCTCGAAGAATGGCGGTGACGGAGGCGCGTGATCCTAGCACAGGGGGGGCGCGACGCGTGCATCGGCGCGTTGACAGGGCCGCGCGGGCGCGGGTAAGCTGTGTCGCTTCTCGGTGGCCGATGGAGGGCCGTCCGGGTCCCGCGTTGGGGCTGTAGCTCAGATGGGAGAGCGCTTGTCTGGCAGACAAGAGGTCACGGGTTCGATCCCCGTCAGCTCCACCAAGTCCGCATCCTCGTCCGGTTCGTCCCGGACCCCCCTCCCGGCTCCCTCGTCCCGACCCGGCGTTGCGCCTATACTCGTGCCGTCCCTCCTGCGGGCTTCGTCCTGAACGGAACGGTTGCATGACACGGAGTCGCCTCGTCCGCGCCCTCGTCCCCCTGCTTCTCGCCGCCCTCGCCGGCTGCGAGGACGGCCCCCCGGCATCCCTCCTCACCGAGTACCCGCT
>CAZWKH010000219.1:0-4485 GCA_964633885.1 uncultured bacterium
GCTCCTCGGCGGGCTCTCCGCATCATGTCTTCTGCTTGCGACGCTCCGCCGCGGGGAAGAGCACATTGTTGAGGATGAGCCGGTAGCCCGGCGAGTTCTTGTACAGGGCGAGGTCGGTGGGCGGATCCCCCACCGCGTGCTGCCAGTCCTCCGGATCGTGCCCGCCGAGCCAGGTGAAGGTGCCCCGGCCGAAGCTGCCGTGGATGTACCGCACATCCTCCGCCCCCTCCGGTTCCCCGAGAACCAGCACGCCGTCCTTGAGCATCCGCCTGTTGAAGGAGGTGGTCTGGCCGAGGAACCCCTTCACCACATTGGTGTGGTCCTGGGTGAGCATGGTGGGGACCGGATCCTGCTTTGCGGAGAACTCGAAGAGGGTGAAGTAATCGTTGGCCTCGCCGCGGCCGAGGGAGAGCGCGGTCATGTCGATGTTCGAGAACTCGTACTGGTACGGGTTCATGATGAGGCTGAACCCGGCGAAGGCGAGGGTCCGTGAAAAGTCGAGCTTGCGGTTCGCCTCCTGATCGGCGGGATCGCCGTCGTACTCGGGGGCGCAGATGTCGATTCCGCGCGCGGCCAGGGCGATGTCGAAGCTGTCGGTGGCGCTGCACATCGCGAAGAGGAATCCCCCCCGGGCCACCCAGTCGCGGATCGCCTCCACCACCGCCTTCTTCTCCTCGCTCACCTTCTTGAATCCCAGCGTGCGCGCCTGGGTCTCGTAGGTGCGCACCTGGGCCTGGTACCAGTCGGCGTTGCGGTACGAGGCGTAGAACTTCCCGTACTGGCCCGTGAAGTCCTCGTGGTGCAGGTGGAGCCAGTCGTAGTCGTTGAGGCCCCCGGACAGGACCTCCTCGTCCCAGATCGCGGTGAAGGGGATGTCGGCATAGGTGAAGGCGAGGGTCACCGCGTCGTCCCAGGGCCGGAAGCCGGGCGGGATGTAGATGGCCACGCGGGGCGCCTTCTCGAGGAGAATCACATCCATGTTGGCCTGCTCGATCTCCGCGTAGGCGGAGGCGAGGCCGGCCGCCGAGACGGTCTGCACCAGCACGCCGCGGATGCGGGCCTCGCGAATCGTCTCGGGATCCTCCTCCATCACGAAGGAGCCGCCCCGATAGTTGAGCAGCCACTCCACCCGCTGGTCGCGGGCGAGAACCCAGTAGGCGAGACCGTAGGCCTTCAAGTGGTCGGTCTGGGTGAGATCCATGGGCACCAGCAGCCGCGCCCAGGCGACCCCGGGGAGCAGGAGCGCCAGGGCCAGAAGCGCAGCCACAGCCGGTCCACGCGGTGCGCGGGCCGTCCTAGGATTTGAGATCACGGCGCAGGGTCTCCACGAGCCGGCGGGCTTCACCCGCCTGCACGCTGTTCGGGTAGTCGGTGAGGATCGTCTCGTAGCGGATGAGCGCGTCCCGAGGGCGGCTCAGGTGCTGGACCAGGATGTCCCCCTGCCGCCTCAGGGCGAGGGGGGCGCGGGGGTCGTCCGCGTGGCCGGCCACCAGCCTCTCCAGGTAGTCGATCGCGTCGGGGTAGCGCCCCGAGCGCTCGGCGAGGTCCGCGAGACCGAGGTACGCCTCGGCGGCGAGCTCGCCCTCACCCCAGTTCTCGATGAGCAGGGTCGCGCTGGAGTCCACCGCAGCCGAGTCCCCCACCAGCACCCCCCAGGCCATCCGGCCCAGAAGCTGCGCGGCCGTGCCTCCGCCTACGAGAAGGTATTTGTTGAGCAGGATGTACCGCCCGGCGGCATCGTCGGCGAGGAGGCTCCGCGGGTGGGCCTGGGCCATGTCCTGGTAGAGCACCAGGGCGGAGTCGATGTTGCCGCGGAAGAACTCCACCTCGGCGAGCTTGTAGGCCGCCGTCTCTGCATGCTCCGGATCCACGGCCTCCGGGATCACCGAAGCGTAGGTCCTGGCCCCCTCGTCGAGATCCCCCAGCCGGACATAGCAATCGGCCATCTGCAGGAGCATCTCCGGACGGCGGTGGCCCAGCATGGGGTCGTCCTGGATCCGGCGGTACACGGCCAGGGCGCTGCCCGGATCCTTCAGGTACCTCTGATGGATGTCCGCGCTGGCCAGAAGCGCCTTGCCGGCCGCGCCCGTCCCCGGACGCTCGGCCGTGATCCGCTCCAGCGCGGCCAGGGCCGCCGCGTAGCGGCCCTGCGTCTCGTGGACCTCTGCGACCCGGAACAGGACCACCGAACGCTGCGCGGGGTCGTCGAGGCGATCCGCTGCGCTCTCCAGCGCGCTCACCCCGGCACCCTCATGCCCCAGGGCGAGCATGTGGTCCGCGTAGAGGAGCAGCGCCTTGCCCCGCAGCTTCTGGCTCTCCTCGTCGGCGAGGAGCAGACGCAGGCCCTCCTCGGCCCGTCCGTCCAGGCCGTGAATCAGCGCCGTCAGGACCGCGAAGGGCACGCTGCCGGGATGGGCGCGCCGGGCCGCATCCGCGAGATCGACCGCCCTGGCGGCATCCAGTCCCCCGTTCAGCATGTCCCGCGTCTCGCGGAACGCCCAGGGCGCGCGCTCGATGTCTGCGTCGAGCAGGCTCACGACATCCTGGAAGGCCTCCACCGGGCGGTCCTGGCTGCGGCGGATGCGCGCGCGAAGCTGGTAGAGATCGGCGGGTGCCGAGACCTTCCCCAGCGCGGCGGCGATGACGCTGTCTGCCTCGGCCACCTTCTTGAGCCCGACCAGGGCCTCGGCGAGACCCGCCGCCGCGGCGCCGTCCAGCGGGCGCGCGCCGAGGATCTTCCGATAGGCCTCGGCGGCCTGCTGGAACTGGCCGCGGGTGAGCGCGCGCCGGGCGTTCTGCATCTGCGACTGGAGCTGCGGATCCGCCGCGCGGACGGGGGCCGGCGACGAAGCGGCAAGCGCGAAGAACAGGGCGGCCGCGCACAGCAGGGCCCCGCCCGAAGGCGCCGGAGGGAGGAGAGCGCGGAGGCGGCGCAGCGTCATGGGCGGGACCTCATGCTATGGGGTCCTGCTCTCGCGGGAGAGCGCCCTGAAGTATTCCTCGACCAGCTTGCGGAACTGCGCCGGGTACTTGTCGTCGGCGCCGCGCAGCATGTCCTCCTCGAGGGTCCGCTCCCGCCGGAGCAGCTCGGGAGGAATGGGCGGAGGCGAGCGCCGCTCCGCAAGGGTGGCCGCCCTGCTCTCCCGCTCGGGACTCATCTCCTGCTGGCGGATGGAGCGCTGGGCATCCAGGAGCCGGGAGAGGATTTGCGCCTGGCGCTCGACCAGCGGCCCGTCCAGGTTCTTCTCCTGCAGCTCCCGCTCGATCTCCTTCATCTGCTCGCCGATCGCGTCCATGTCGCCGAGGAGCCCTTCGGATTCGAGATAGTCCTCCTGCAGCTCCTCCAGCCCCTTGCGGATCATCTCCTGCTGGGCCGCCATTTGCTGAAGCCGCTGCTCGTCGGAGCGGCCCAGCCGTCCCTTGCCCTGAAGCTGCTTCAGCATGCGCTGGGTGGCCTCGTTGAGGCCCATTTGCGACTCGCTCAGGCCGCCGAGCTTCTCCTGCATCTCCTGGGTCTGGTCGCCGCTCCCCGCGCCGCTGCACATCTGTGAGTGCGACTTCATGAGCTGCACGATGGTCTCGTTGAGGTCCGCCGCGGACTCGCGCCCCTGGAAGTCGGCGTTGCCGCGCGCGCCCTGCTCGTAGAGGCGGGTGGCCGCGTCCATCTTGCGGATGGCCTGGCCGAGCTTCCCCTGCTGGCGCGCACCGATGGCCAGAGATTGCTTGGAAACCTCCTGCAGGCTGTCCGCCAGCGCCTCGGCGGCCTCCGCCAGGCTGAGCTGGCGCTGGGCGAGAAGGCGCTCGTCCGGCTCGGCGCCGGAGGCCACGCCCTGCTGCTCGCCCGAAACCTCGATGAGGCCGCGGATCACCTTCTCCATGCGCTGGATCGTGTCGTCCTCCTGCTCCTGCTGCATCTGCTGTTGCATGGACTTGGCCATGTCGGCCAGGCGCTTGGCCTGGTCGCGGGCGCGGAACGCGAAGTCCGCGGCAGGCTTCATCTGCCCGCTCTGCATCCCTTCCTGCGCGTTCTGCATGTTCTGCTGCATGCGCGCCAGCTCCTGGCTCTTCTGCATCTCCTCGATGCGCTTGGCCTCGGCCTGCTGGTCCTGGATCTTGCTGAGCGTCTCGAGCCGGCGGCGCAGCTCCTGGACCATCTCCTCGGCCTGCTTCTGCTGCTCGGCGAGCTGTTGCAGCCGCTCTTGCTGGCTGCGGGAACCCTTCTGCTCCTGGGCGCCGCTGTCGCGGCTCTTGCCCGCCTCCTCGTTCTCCTTGGCCAGCTGGTCGCGGAGCTTCTCCAGGCGCTCCTTCATCTCCTGGAGCTGCTTCGCCGCGGCCTGATCCTCGCCCTCCGCCTTCTGCTCCTCGCCGCCGGCTTCCTGCTGCTGGTCTCCGGGCTTCTGCTCCTCGCCCCCCGCCTTCTGCTCCTCACCGCCGGCTTCCTGCTGCTGGTCTCCGGGCTTCTGCTCCTCGCCGCCGGCTTCCTGC
>CAZWKH010000220.1:0-4471 GCA_964633885.1 uncultured bacterium
GAAGCCACATCCCCCGACTCGCTCCGCTCGGCAAAGATCCGCGCCCCCGCCACCAGTTCCTCCACATTTTCCGCGCGGTCCCCGGCGGTGTCGGCGTCGTCGTGGTCCAGGAAGTCGAGATAGCCGGTCCGCTCCACCACTTCCTTGAGCACCTCGTCCACCCGCTCCCCCGCCCGGCTCCGCAGCTCCTCCAGCAGTCCGCGCAGATCGCAGAGCTTCCGTCGCGCACCCGCCGGGATCTCCAGGGCTTCCTCCACCGAGGCCAGCGAGCGCAGGAGGCTCGTCCCCGCCTGGTAGGCGTGGAGCTGGAGGCGCTCCAGCGAGGCATCCCCGATGCCGCGCCGCGGCGTGTTCACGACCCGCAGGAAGGCGATGTCGTCCTGGTCGTTGACCAGGAGCCGAAGATAGGCGAGCAGATCCTTCACCTCGCGGCGCTGGTAGAAGGCCGTGCCCCCCACCAGCTCGTAGGGAACCGCCGCGTTGCGGAAGGCGGTCTCCAGGGCCCGGCTCTGGGCGTTGGTGCGGTAGAGGATCGCCACCTCGTTCAGGGGCACGCCCCGGTCGCTCACCTCCTCACCCACCCGGCGCACCACGCGCAGCGCCTCCTCCTCGGCGTCCCCCACCAGGGTGAGCCGCAGCAGGTCGCCTCCCTGGCGCTCCGTCCAGAGGGTCTTCTCCTTGCGCGCGCGGTTGTTGCGCACCACCGCGTTGGCGGCGTCCAGGATGATCCCCGTCGAGCGGTAGTTCTGCTCCAGGCGGATGACCTTCGCGTCCGGGTAAGCCCGCTCGAAGGAGAGGATGTTGCCGATGTCCGCGCCCCGCCAGCCGTAGATGGACTGGTCGTCGTCCCCCACCACGCAGAGGTTGCGGTGCGCCGAGGCCAGGTGCCCGATGAGACGCACCTGGGCGGCGTTGGTGTCCTGGTACTCGTCCACCAGAACGAACCGGAACCGTCCGGCAAAATGGTCCCGGGCCTCGGGGTGCTGCTCGAAGAGGCGGATGGGCTCCCCGATGAGGTCGTCGAAGTCGAGGGCGTTGGCGGCGCGCAGCCGGTTCGCGTACTCGAGGTAGACCTTGGCGATCTTGGCGTCGCGAAAGCTCTCGGCCTGGACCTCGAACTCGGCCGGGGTGACCAGCGCGTTCTTGGCCGCGGAGATGGCGGAGCGCACCGTCTTGGGGGCGAGGTCCTTCTCCGCGAGCTGCAGGTCCTTGAGGATGCGCTTGAGCAGCGACTCCTGGTCCGCGGTGTCGTAGATCGAGAAGCCGGGATCGATGCCGATCTCCCGTCCCTTCAGGCGCAGGATCCGCACCCCGGTGGCGTGGAAGGTGCCCACCCACAGCTCGCGCGGCGCGCCGCCCAGCAGGAAGGTCACCCGCTCCCGCATCTCCCCCGCCGCTTTGTTGGTGAAGGTGAAGGCGAGGATGGCGCGCGGCTCCACGCCCAGCGCGTGGACGAGGTGGGCGATGCGGAAGGTGAGCACGCGCGTCTTTCCACTGCCCGCCCCGGCCAGGACGAGGAGCGGGCCCTCGGTGCAGAGGACCGCCTCGCGCTGGCGGTCGTTGAGCTGGTCGAGCAGGCCCAAGCCGGTCCCCCTTGGTCGTCTCCACGGCCCGGGGTTGCCCCGGCCGGGCTCTAGTACTCGTGGCGCAACCTGAGATCCAGGTTGTACTCCTGGGCCAGGCCGGTGGCCAGCGAGGTGGTCTGGCGCCGGGCGTAACCGGCGCGCAGGAAGATCGCGCGGCGCAGCCGGTACTCCACCGCCACATCCTGCTCGAAGTTCTGGCTCAGCCCCTGGCGGTAGGCCACCGAGAGCGCGGGGGTGAGCCACTTGCGCACCCCGAGGGTCAGGGCAAAGTCCCCGGTCCGGCCGCGGTCGCTGTCGATGTCGAACTCGTCGACCAGCCCCACCCGGCGCAGCACCTCCTGCTCGATGCGCCCGCCGAGGAGCGTCGTGCCCGCCGCCATCCCCGAAGCCAGGGCCTCCGAGGAAGTGGAGCCGGCGCCCGCGCCGCTGGTGCCGGTCCCCAGCCCGACGGTCCCCGCGCCGAGCCCCACGCTTCCCGCGGCCAGCACCTGGAACACCTCGCTCTCGGTGAGGCCGGCGTCGATGCGCCCGTCCAGCAAGAGAGCGGAGGACTCTACCACAGGCTTGTCGGCGCGGCCATTCAGCGCCACCACGATCACATAGGGCGGGACCGTGGCCTCCGCGGTCACATCCATCTCGGGGACGACCGAGTCGGGATCGTTCCAGGAGAGGGTGCCTTCGGTGATGCGGAACTGCTCGAGAAAGAGCTGGTAGGTGCCGCGCAGGATCTCCAGCTCGCCCAGAACCGATATGCGGTCCACTTCCTGGCGGATCTCCAGCTCTCCACCCAGCTCCGCATCCACCTGCTCGTTGCGCACCAGTACCTGTGAGGGGGCCTCGATGCTCACCTGGTAGAGGATCGGCCGGGGCCTGAAGGTCGCTATGTCCTGGGGCTCGAGGGAGCCCGCGTACTCGGCGCGATGGACGAAGAGGCTTCCCTCCGCGTAGGGATAGATGCGGCCGTCTCTTGCGCGCAGGGGCCGCAGGGTGAGGGTCCCCGAAACCCGCGCCGCGTAGAGCCCCTCGTCGCGGACCACCGCCCGGTCGGCGATCAGGCGCAGGGCGTAGGCTTCGGTTTCGGCCACCCAGAGACGATAGGTGCCCTCCGCCCGGACGCGGCCGTCCCCCAACAGCCCCTCGGCCCGCTCGATGGTGAGGAGGTTGCGCGTCACGGTCACCCGCGCGGAGACCTCTTCCACGATCTCGTCGCGGTCGCGGATCAGGATGCGTCCCCCCTCGAGGCTCGCCTCCCCGTCCACGATCGGCTGCTTGGGAGTGCCGGTCATCGACAGGCTGGCATGGAAGGTCCCCGAGGCGTCCCGGATCCACGGAAGCAGACGGAGCACATCGGGGCTGCCGTCCTCCGCCTCCACGCGCAGGTCCAGCTCGCGTTCGGGAAGGGCCCAGTGGAAGGGGTGGAGGGTCAGGTCCAGCGGGCCGCTGCCGCGCACCTCGGTGCGCCTTCCCCCCTGCTGGACGGTGAGGGCATCGATCCGCAGGGTCCCGTCCTCGAAACGCAGCGCGGCGGTGAGCCCCTGGGCCACGAAGTTGTGCCAGCCCAGATCGAGCCCTTCGCCGCGCAGCGCGATGCGCGGCGAGGCCGCGGTGCCGGAGAGGGCGATCTCTGCGTCCACCCTGCCCCCCGGTCGATCCGGCCGGGGCAGGAAGGAGAGCCAGCGCGCGAGCTGGATGTTGGAGAGGGAACCGGTGAGATCGAAGGCGAGGCTGTCGGCCGGGAAGTCGGGCCCCACCGCGGCGGCTTCGAGGGTTTCCTGCAGGGTGCCGGGCAGCCGGATCCGGCCGCGGACGAGCACGGCGCCTCCCTCCGCCCATCCGGAGAGATCCTCGATCGTCGCCTCCCGCCCCTCCAGCGTGATCTGCGCCCGCGCGCTGTCGAGGCGGCCCTTCTCCCACTCGATGGCCTTGAGCTCCAGGTCGGTTTCCCCCTCGAGGTCCGGAAACGCCCCGAGGACATGGGCGGTGCCGCTCACGGAGCCGATGCGCACCGGCGGAGGCTCGTCCGGGGGGAAGAACACCGAGGGATCCAGGCGGTGGAAAGTGAACCGCGCATCGAGGTCCCGTGTCTCCGGCTCGAAGACCCCCTCCGCCTCGAGCGAGCCGCGCGTGGTGTGGATCACCAGCTCCCGCGCGGTCAGCCGCTCCTCTTCCCAGACAAACTTCCCGAGCGTCTCGATCCACAGCCGCCGGCCCTGCGAGCGCAGCTCGGCCCGGTCGAGATCGATGGCCACCGCCGGCTCCCAGCGCAGGCGCCCCGCCGCGGAGAGGAGGGTGTCGCCTCGCGCGGCCTCGAGCTCCGTCACCACCACCTCGTCGCCGGTGACGCTGAGGTAGGCCTGGGCGCGATCGAAGCTCATGCCCGGAAGGGACAGGCCCTGGGCCGCGACCAGGTCCAGGACGAGATCCCGGTCCTCGAGGAGCGGCCCCTCGGCCCGCACCAGATCGAGCCGCGGTACGGAGATGGACTCGATCTCCAGACCCAGGCCGAACCCGCTCGCCATGAGCACGGGTCGCCGCAGGGTGCCGGTGAGGGTCGCCTCGATCCCGGCCTCTCCGGCCAGGGTCTCGTTCTTCACGAAGGGGCGCAGGGGCCGGATATCGCCGCGATAGCGAAGCCGCAGATCCAGCGCCGCCGGTCCGAAATCACCTTCCGCCTCCAGGCTCGCCCCCTCCAGCTCCGCGCGCAGGCTGTCGGCGGTCCAGAAGCTGTCGGCGCCGCTCACGCTCAGCTCGACCTGCCGGAAGGCGAGGCCGTACAGGTGCCCTGCGTCCAGGAGCGCGTGGGCGGTCAGCCCGCGCGCAATGTCGGTGCGGTCGGCCAGCACCGCCTCGACCCGGCCGCTCAGGAGGCCGGGTATGCCCGAGGC
>CAZWKH010000221.1:0-4470 GCA_964633885.1 uncultured bacterium
CGTCTGGGTGGGGGACGCCCCCGCCAGACGCTCCAGGAGGCCGCTCGGAATCTGCTGTGCCTGGGCGAGAGACCTGGAACCAAGCAGGAGGGCGGCAAGTAGGAGAAGGCTGGAAGACAGGCCCGGTGGGCGCATGCGCACTCTCATGAGGATGCGCAAGGCTAGCATCGGCCGTGGGGGGCGGCAACAGCAAATCCCGGCAGGACACTTGCTTGACAGTTTTCGAGGGGCTCCCCTAGAGTCGCTCCGACATGGGTCCACCATGTGCCGTGAGACGCCAGCCCGGAAGGGTGTGAACCGACAGAACCTGGTTACCGATCACTGAGACGGGCTTGCCCCGTCGCTCTTCATGGACGAGCGAGAGGGTATCGGTACCCGAGCCGCGACCTTGCCCCGGTGATGGGGGGGCCGGCGAGTCGGGCGGCGTTCCAAGCGTGGAGGCGCGGTGGACATCTCCCTTCCTTTTGTCGCCACATTGATCGGCGCGTTCGTCCTGGCGCTGGTCCTCACCCCGCTCAGCCGCATCCTTGCCATCGCCTCCGGTTTCATCGATTACCCTCGCAACGACCGTGTCCATCGCCGCCCCACACCCTTCCTGGGCGGGCTGGCGGTGGCGCTCTCCGCGGGGTTGGCCTTCGCGATCCTCGCCCCCCGGCTTCCCGGCCTCACCGAGCTCTGGGACCGGGGCACCCTGCCGCGGGCCGCCGTCCCCACGACGCTCTTCGTGGCGACCGGCGCGCTGCTCCTGGGGCTCATCGACGATCGCTTCGTGCTGAGCCCGCTTCAGAAGCTCGTCGGACAGATCGTTCTTTCGGTGGCGTTCCTCGCCCCCCTTGTTCCGGCGACATGGTCCTGGACCCTGCTCCTCTGGCCGATCGGACTTCTCTGGATGGTCGGCCAGATGAACGCGTTCAACCTGCTCGACAACATGGACGGGATCCTGAGCGGGATCGGCGCGCTCATCGGCCTCTTCATGGGCGTGATGGCGCTGCAGCTTGGGCGGCCGGACATGGCGGCCCTGTTGCCGTTGATGTGCCCGGTCAGGATGGCGTCGCTGGGGTTCCTGTGCTTCAACTTCCCGCCGGCCACGATCTTCCTGGGTGACGCGGGCGCGTTCTTCATCGGCTTCCTGCTGGCTGCGGTGGGCTGGCAGCTTGCCGGTCACGAGTTCCTCAGCTTCGGCTCCCCGGCCGCCGCCGCGGTGCTCATCCTGGCCTACCCGATCTTCGATGTGACCTTCGTCACCGTGACCCGCCTCATCGAGCACCGTCCCGTCTATGTCGGCGGCATCGACCACACCACCCATCGCCTGCACGCCATTCTCGGCCGCAACAAGCGCGCCCTGTGGACGGTGTACGGCCTCAACGCCCTCTGTGGTCTGGCCGGGCTCGGCGCGCTCAAGGCCCCCGCTCCCGTGGCCTGGTCGCTGGTGGTGGTCGCCATCGGCCTCTACGCGAGCCTCGGTGTGGTGCTGGCGCGGGTGCCCGTGCGCTCCAACCGTTTTCTCTCGGTATTTCTGAAGAGCACGCCCCCCGCCGAGCGCGAAGTGGCCTGATCCCGCCGAGGCGCCGCTCCCTGCGCCCGGCTCCTGCGCGCTCTCGATCGCCCGGCCGGTCGGCCGCCTCCCGCGCACTCTGCGAACGCCGCCCGGCCGCCCCCGCCCGCTTGCCCGGCGCGGTCCCGGCTGGTAGCGTTGCAGATGCCTCCCGCCGCTCGGGCCGACGGCGTCATGGGGTTGGAGGACCGTTGCCCGCCGTACCGGCGCCGCGCCGCGCCGGGGACGCTTTCAGACCGAAAGAGAGGAGTGGCAGTATGAGACCCATCAGGATTCTCGTTTTTCTCACGATCGCCGCCGCGCTCGCCGCGGGATGCTCCGAGGACGACCCCGTGCGTCCCCCGGACGAGATCGCCCCCCCCACCAATGTCACCTTCACCACCACGGAGACCTCGATCGTTCTCACCTGGGACGCCAGCCCCTTCGAGTCCTCCGACCGCTTCGACGGCTACAATGTCTATGTGGACACCGTCTCGATCGCGGCGGCGGGCGACACCGCGGCCACCGGCGGCGGGGCGTTCCTCCAGGCCCGCCAGGTCAACACCAACCGGATCACCGTGCGCAACTACGGCGTGGACCGCAGGGCCAACGGCCAGGCGCTCCAGCAGGGGACGAAGTACTACGCCCATGTGCGCACCGTGCGCGAGGACGGGCGGATCAGCGTGGCCTCCAATGAAGTGGACTCCTCGCCCCGGCCCCAGGGGAACAACGAGGACACGGACGCCAACAAGCTGATGTGGGACTACAACGCCACCACCAACAGCCGCAGCGGCTACGGGTGGACCCGGTCGAACGGCGTGGGGCTCCCCTACGAGACCGCCTCCTCGAACAGCCAGTACATCGACTTCTTCATGATGGAGGAGCAGAACTCGGCCGACGACGGAAGCGTGTTCATCAGCCCGGCCATGGCGTCCTTCACGGTGGGCTTTACCTACCGGCACCGGACCATGTTCAAGGACATGGGCTCGGGGGACGCGGCCTGGAACATCTCGGTGGCTCCGGACACCCTGGACCTCGCGGAGACTGTCCGGGTGGTCAACGGCCACACCTACGCGCTGCGCCTGCACGACGGGCACTGGGCCAAGATCCGGGTGACCGAGTTCCAGAAGAATGTCACCCCGCCAGGGGCCTCCAGCTCCATCGCGATCAACCGGGTCCGCTTCCAGTACGCCTTCCAGCTCATCCCGGGCTACGGGCGGTTGAAGCCGGGCCCGGAGGGCGGGCTCTAGGCCCGGCCCGGGGAGATTCATGCTCGACCCCAAGCTCATCCGCACCGAGCCGGAGCGCGTCCGGGAGGCGGTTCAAGCCAAGAACCAGGCGAACGCCGATGTGGACCGCTGGCTCGCCCTCGACGGGGAGCGGCGCGACCTGCTTGCCCGTGTCGAGCAGCTCAAGGCGGAGCGCAACGCCATGAGCCGCGAGATCGGCCGGCTCCTCCAGTCGGGAGGCGACGCCGAGGCAAAGCAGGCGCGGGTGCGGGGGCTTGGGGACGAGATCAAGGACCTCGACGACAGGGTGCGCGGCATCGACGCGTCCCTCGAGGACCTCGCGCAGTGGTTCCCGAACCTGCCGCATGGGAGCGTTCCTCGCGGCGACGAGAGCCACAACGAGATCCTGAGGAGCTGGGGCGAGCCGGTCCGGCATCCCTTCGCGGCCCGCGTCCACGACGAGCTGGGGGCGGCGCTCGGACTCTTCGATTTCGAGCGCGCGACCCGCATGAGCGGACCGGGCTTCGCGGTGTTCACGGGGATGGGGGCGCGCCTCGAGCGCGCCCTCATCCACTTCATGCTCGACCTCCATGTGAAGGAACACGGCTACACAGAGGTCTCCACGCCGTTCCTGGTCAAGCCGGAGGCGGCCCGCGGCACAGGCCAGCTCCCCAAGCTCGCGGAGGACATGTACCGGACCGATGTGGACGGCCTCTACCTCATCCCCACCGCGGAGGTGAGCATCACCAACCTCTACGCCCAGGAGACCCTGGAGGAGGAGTCCCTGCCGATCCGCCATGTCGGCTACTCCCCCTGCTTCCGCCGCGAGGCCGGGTCCTACGGCAAGGACACGCGGGGCCTCACGCGGATCCACCAGTTCGACAAGGTGGAGATGGTGAAGTTCGTCCACCCGGAGGGCTCCTACGAGGAGCTGGAGTCCCTTCTCGGCAACGCGGAGGATGTCCTGCAGCGCCTCGGCCTGGCCTACCGCGTGGTGGTCCTGGCCAGCGGCGATCTCTCCTTCGCCGCCGCCAAGTGCTACGACATCGAGGTCTGGGCGCCCGGCGCGGAGCGCTGGCTGGAGGTCTCTTCCTGCAGCAACTTCGAGGACTTTCAGGCCCGGCGCGCCGGCATCCGCTTCAAGCCGAAGGGGGGCGGCAAGGTCCGCTTCCCGCACACGCTGAACGGATCGGGCCTCGCCCTGCCGCGCACGGTCATCGCGCTCCTCGAGACCCACCAGACCGAGCGGGGGACGGTGCGGGTGCCGGAGCCGCTCCGGCCCTACCTGGACGGCCTCGCCGAACTCGCATGAGCTCGCGCCGGCTGCTGCCCGCGCGTCCCCGGCTTTCCACGCCGGTCTTCATCCGCGTGTATATCCTGGTGGGAGCGGTGGCCATCGCCGTGGCCCTCCTCCTCTACTTCCACCGCCTGGCGCTGCGGGTGGAGCAACAGACGGAGTCGGAGGGCGCCCTGGTGGCGCGCCTGGTCGCCTTCACCACATTCTCCCTGGACGACGAGGCGGCGGGGGCCGACGCGCAGACCGAGTTCGGACGCATCATCCGCTCTCTCGACTTCCCGGTCATCGTCACCGCGGACAGCGCCGGGCTGCCTCTGGTGTGGAACCCCCGCGTGGGAGTGGACACCCTGAGCATCGACCGGATCCTCGCCGAGGATCCCGCGAACCCGAGCCCCGTCCTGGCCCGGGTC
>CAZWKH010000222.1:0-4470 GCA_964633885.1 uncultured bacterium
CCCCTTCGCGTTGATCCCGGACAGGAGCGCCTCGAGGCGGTCCACATACTCGAGCGCCGAGGTCTCGGGGACATCCCGCCCGTCCAGGAGCGCGTGCACACAGACCCGCTCGAATCCCTCGGCGTGGGCCCGATGGATGAGGGCGACGAGGTGCGACTCGTGGCTGTGGACATTCCCGTCGGAGAGGAGCCCGATGAGGTGGAGCGCTCCGCCCTTGGCGCAGCGCGCGGCGATCCGCTTCCAGGCTTCGCCCTCGAAGATGGCGCCGCTCTCTATGGCGCGGTTCACGAGCCGCGCCCCCTGCTCGATGATGCGGCCGGCGCCCATCGCGTTGTGACCGACCTCCGAGTTGCCCATGTCCTCGTCGGAGGGGAGCCCCACCGAGGTGCCATGGGCGCGGATGGTCCGGTAGGCGCCCAACCGGTGGAGCCGGTCGAGAGTCGGGGTGCGGGCCAGGGCCACGGCGTCGGCCGCGTCCCCGGTGCCGACGCCGACGCCGTCCATGATGACGAGCAGGACGGGGCCCGCCGAGGGAGGGACCCGTTTCGAGGGCGTGAGCGAGAGCGACATGGCGACCTCCGGATCGCGGGCGCGAAGGGACTCTCCTCGCCCACGGGCCGGTTAGTCTAGCCCAAGCCGGCGGCGCCGTCCTACGGCGTCCCCTTGAGCAGCGCCACGAGGATGGGGAGCAGGATGAGGAAGATGCCCATCAGGCTTTCCCCGGCGATGAGCCCCGAGGCGACCGGGAAGGCGTAGAGGCCATGGGCCTTGGCGCTGCGCTTCTGCACCAGCCAGGCGATGAGGCCCCCCAGGAACATGGAGAAGCCGTAGTAGAAGTGGAAGGTGAAGGCCAGGCCGAGGCCCATGGGGGAGGGAATCCAGGCATGGGTGCGGACGGGGAGGACGCGGGGGAGCAGCACCAGCACGATGCCGACCAGCCCGCCCACGACCAGCGCCACCCGCGCCGTGGGGTGCAGTGCGTGCAGGCCCTGGGAGAGGAGCTGCGCCACCGAGGCCCAGACCATCGCCGCGGGCGCGGGCCACTGGTCGGTGCCCAGGGACGCCGCGGTGGGCACCAGCAGATAGAAGACCGGGATGGTCACGGCCGTTCCGATGAAGATCCCCGCGAACTGGGCGAGGAACTGCTTGCGCGGGTTGGCGCCCAGGACATAGCCGCTCTTCAGGTCGATCAACAGGTCCGAAGCGCTGTCCGCGATGCCGGCCGTGATTCCGGCCGCCATGAGGTTGACGGTCTTGGTCTGCATGGGGGCGTTGACCCGCATGGAGTGGGGGGTGATGGCGCCGTACATGAGCTGGGTGACCTTGCCCATCGCCCCGACGGGGGTGGTGTCCGTCTCGCCCGTCACCCGGCAGGCGACCAGCGCGAGGAAGAAGGAGAGGATCACCGCGAGGAGACCCATCCAGACCGGCATGGCGAAGGCCAGATGCGCGATCCAGACCACGCCCAGAGTGCCCACGAAGGCCCCGGACGCGAACCAGGAGGGCGGGACCTCGATACGCTCCATCGCCTCCAGCTCCGGATCCTGGGCCGGCCCCGTCCGCGGCCGGATCAGGGCGGTCAGGCCGCTCAGGGCCCTGGCCACGGCCCTCCACTGGAAGGCGAAGGCGAGCAGGCCGCTGGTCACCATGCAGGCGGCTCCGGCCCAGAGGCTCCAGGACACCATGGTGCGGTAGTCGAGCGTCTCGATGACCCCCATGCGGTGCATCTGGGGAACCAGCACGACCCAGCAGAGGATGGAGCCGAGCATGACGCTGGCCGCCACGCGCAGCCCCATCAGGGCGCCGCCGGCCATCAGGAGCACGCTCCCCTCCATCCCCACCGTGTACTGGAAGGCGCTGGATCCGAAGATCGGGTACGCGAACTTGAGAACCACGATGTCGCGGGCCAGCACGCCGACCTCATGCAGCATGGTGAAGCCGTCGCGCAGAAAGGCCACCAGCCCGCCGAGGCCCGCGGCCAGAAAGAGCGACTGCGCGCTCTTCTCCCCGTCGCGGGCGCTGGTCACCGTGCCCTCGACCTCCTTGGCCACCTCCAGCGCCTCCTTCTCGGCCTGCTCCGCGCTGCCGCCCGCGGCGGCTTCCCTGGCCAGGGTCTCCATGAGAGGCCCGGCCAGGGCGGGCCGGTGGCGGACATCGTTGTGAAGGCTGCGCAGCGTCATGGCCGCTGCGATGCCGGAGGGGAAGCGGAGCCGCTCGACATTGATCATCTGCCGCTTCATGGGAATGGCCAGGGTGACCCCGGCCACGGCGAGGAAGAAGATCCAGGCGGTCAGCATGCCGTAGGGGATGTGCTCCCCGGTCACCAGGAGGTAGGCCGCCACGGCCGAGACCAGCGTGCCGCCGGTCGAGTACCCCGCCGCCGAAGCCGTGGACTGCATGGCGTTGTTCTCGAGCACGCTCATCTCGCTGCGGGCCAGCCCGAGCTTGCGGAACGCCTTCCAGAGCGCGAAGGAAAGCACGCAGGCGGTGATGGCCACTCCGAAGCCCCACCCCGTCTTGAGGCCGACATAGATGTTGGTCATGGAGAGGACGGCGCCGAGGCAGGCCCCCATGAGCACGGCGCGCCAGGTGAGCTGGCGCATGTCGCCGCGGTAGTGGTCCCGGAACCACTGGCGCTCGAGTTCCTCGGGCGAGGGGGCGGAGGTGGGGCTGGCGGCCATGCGACGGGTCCTCCTTGCGTTGCCTGGGGGGAGCACCACAACATACAGGTGGGGAAGGGGTTTTGACCACCCGGTGAGGGGGGGGAGCGCTCCGGCGCTGGGTCTTGCGGCCCAGGGTGCCGATAACCCGGAGGACGGGTGGATTGCGCCCGCCGACCCCGTGACCAGGAGGAGGACCCATGCTCGAAGGACCTGTGCGTCGCCTCGTTCCGTTCCAGACTCTCGCCGTCCTGGCGACGAGCCTGGCCATGGCCGCGATCCTGGACATCGCTCCATGCGCCGCCGCGCCGTCCAGCGGTCCGGCGCTCACCCAGGTGAGCCAGGAGACCGCGGACGGCATCACCCAGGTCTCCGTCAGCTACATGAGCAGCGGGGCCACGGTGCGGGGGGTCGTCTATCTTCCCCCGGGCGACGGCGCCCATCCCGGCGTGCTGCTCAACCACGACGGTGAGCACGGCATTGACGCGGCCCTCATGCGCCGGGCCCGCGACCTGGCCAGGCAGGGCTATGTCGTCATGACCCCCGCCTACCGTTCCGATCCGGGCAGCCTGGGCAAGCCTGCAGAGAACGCCCTGGAAGTGGGCGACATCCTTGCCGCGGCCCAGTGCCTGGCGCAGCATCCTCGCGTGGCCGACAAGCAGCTCGCCGTCATGGGCACCAGCCACGGCGCGTTCGTCTCCATGCTGGCGGTCATGCAGAACCCGAAGCAGTTCCGCTGCCTGGCCCATGCGAGCGGCGCCGCCGATGTGCCCCGCGAGGCCTCGAAGGTCAGGATCCCGATCCTGCTCCAGCATGGCTGGAAGGACGATGTCGTGGAGATCGGGGATGCCATGTACCTGGGCGCGGAGATGCGCAAGAGCGGCAACGCCACCGCGCGGCTGCGCGAGTACTCGCTCCTCGGCCACAACCTGTGGTTCTGGAACGACCCTTCCGCCTTCAACGCGGATCAGATCTCCCAGGCGAACTGGGCCTGGGAGGATCTCACCACCTTCCTGGACACCTACATGCAGCGCGGGCAGGCCTCGGCGCGGCCCACGGAGGAGCGCCAGGCGGTGAAGGCCGGAATGGGCGGAACACCTTCCGGGCAGTAGTTTTCCGGCGGCATCGTCTCGGCGGGCGTCCGATGGGGTCGGCCCCGCCGAGGCGATGCGAGCCGTCATCCGGTGCGCCGCATGGGGATTCCTTGATCCGCCCTGGGGAACCCGTCACAATGAACCCATGCTCAAGCACCAGGATCTCGCAACGGTCGCTCGGAACGGCTTTTCCCCCCGGCGTCTCGCCTTCCTGCTCCTCCTCCTGGCCGCCTTGCCCGCTCCCGCCGCCGCCCAGGGATACCGCATCTTCGGCGACAGCCCCGATCCCACCTATTACGACACGAGCTGGGGGTTCTACAGCGCCCCGAGCTGGGTGGAGCTGGCCCACACGGACAAGTTCCCCGTGGACACCACCGCCCCCTTCCTGGGGTCGAACGCCCTTCGCCTGAGGTGGATCTCCTACGCCAACGGGGACTGGGCGCTGGCGGTGGCCAACCCCGGCTGGGCGCCGGTGAGCCTGGACCCCTACGACTCCCTCATCTTCTGGATGCGCGCGCCGGCCACGGTTCCCCCCTCCGAGCTTCCCCTCATCTTTCTCGAGGACACCAGCAACCGGAAGACGGCAAAGGCCTCTCTCTCCGCCTATGTGACGAGCCTCCCCGCCGCGACCTGGGTCCGGGTGGTGGTCCCGCTGCAGTTCTTCCGCGACAACCCGGGCACCGCCGACCTGGACGCGGTCAAGACCCTCTTCTTCG
>CAZWKH010000223.1:0-4443 GCA_964633885.1 uncultured bacterium
AGAAGGTCGGTCTGCTCAAGATGGACTTTCTGGGGCTGCGCACCCTGACCGTGATCGAGGACGCCCTGGACCTCATCCGGGAGCGCACCGGGGAGCGCCCCGACCTTCGCGCGCTTCCTCTGGACGACCCCGCCACCTTCGACCTGCTGCGCCGCGCCTGCACGGTGGCGGTGTTCCAGCTCGAGTCCTCCGGGATGCGCGACCTCCTGCGCCGCCTCGCCCCGGAGAGCTTCGACGACATCGTCGCCGTCAACGCACTCTACCGCCCCGGCCCCATGGGTTCGGGGATGGTGCAGAACTTCATCGACCGCAAGCATGGGCGCGAGCCGATCGTCTGCCTGCACCCGATCCTGGAGCCGATTCTCATGCCCACTTACGGCATGATGGTCTACCAGGAACAGGTCATGCAGATCGCCAGCGCCATGGCCGGGTTCACGCTGGGCGAGGCGGACCTCCTGCGCCGCGCGATGGGCAAGAAGAAGAAGGAGGAGATGGCGGCCCAGGAAAAGAAGTTCCTGGAGGGCGCGGTGGCCCGGGGCATCCCGCTCGAGACCGCGCGGAAGGTCTTCGAGCAGATGGCCTTCTTCGCCGGCTACGGCTTCAACAAGAGCCACAGCGCGGCCTACGCGATCCTCTCCTACCAGACCGCCTGGCTCAAGGCGCATTTCCCGGCGGAGTTCCTGGCCGCGACCCTCACCAGCGAGATGGGCGACACGGACCGCGTGGTGGTGCTCGTGGAGGAGTGCCGCCGGCTGGGGATCGACGTGCGCCCCCCGGATGTGAACAGCTCCCGCGCCGACTTCCGCGTCACGGGCGAGGGGATCCGCTTCGGTCTGGGGGCGGTCAAGAATGTCGGCCTGCACGCCATCGAGGCGATCGTCGCCGAGCGCGAGCGGGGAGGCCCCTTCACGAGCCTCTTCGATCTGACCCGCCGCGTGAGCCACGACGCCGTCAACCGGCGGGTGCTGGAGAGCCTGGTGGCCGCCGGCGCGTTCGACACGCTGCACGCGTCCAGAGGGCGGCTCTTCGCCGCGGTCGGAACCGCTCTCGACGCCGGAGCGCGGTTCCAGCATGACCAGGCCATGGGGCAGACCCTGCTCTTCGGCGCCGGGGGGGAGGGGGGCGCAGAGGAGGCGGACCTCCCCGATGTCCTGGAGTGGGACCGCAACACGAGGCTCAAGCGCGAAAAGGAAGTGCTGGGGTTCTACCTCACCGAGCATCCCCTCGACGCCTACCGGGACGAGATCTCGGCGGTGGCCTCCGGCGACACCGCGCGGCTCAAGACCATGCCCAACGGGTGCGATGTCGGCCTTCTGGGAGTGGTCACCTCGATCAACCGGCGCATCGACAAGAAGGGGAGGCCCTTCGGCTTTGCGCAGGTGGAGGACTACGCGGGGACGGTGGAATGCGTCTTCTTCAGCGACGCCTTCGAGAAGGCGAAAGCGTTTCTGGAGCCCGACCGGGTGGTCCTGGTCCGGGGCCGGCTGGACCGCAGGGAGCCGGACGGGGAGGTGAAGATCGTGGCCGGGGAGGCCTTCGACTTCGACGCCTCCCGGGCCCGGCTCGCCCACACCCTCCACCTGCGGGTGCCGCTCGCCGGTCTGGAGGAGGGGCGCCTGGCGGCGATTGGGGGTATCCTTGAGCGCTACCCCGGCCGGGGGGATGTGGTGCTCTGCCTGGAGACGGAGACCGGCCGGCGGGTGCGCATGCGGGCGGCCCGCTATAGAGTAGGGGTCCATCCGGACCTCCTGGTCGAGTTGCGCGCGGTGCTCGGGGAGGACGCGGTCCGCCTGGGCGAGTCGGTCAACGGGAGGAACAGTCGTTGAGCAGCATGTGGCTCGACTTCGAGAAGCCGGTCGTCGAGCTGGAATCCAAGATCAAGGAGCTGCGGGACTTTGCCGCCACCTCCAACCTGGAGGTGGCCGAGGAGCTCGGCCGCCTGGAGAAGAAGGCGGACAAGATGCGCCGCGAGATCTACTCCAACCTCACCCGCTGGCAACGGGTGCAGCTGGCGCGCCATCCCCGCCGACCCTATTCGCTCGACTACATCGGCTTCCTCTGCGACGACTTCCTGGAGCTGCACGGGGATCGCGCCTTTGCCGACGACCCCGCCATCGTGGCCGGACTCGCCCGCATCGACGGCAAGCCGCTGCTGGTGGTGGGCCAGCAGAAGGGGCGCAACACCAAGGAGAACATCCACCGCAACTTCGGCATGCCGCACCCCGAGGGCTATCGCAAGGCGCTCCGGCTCTTCCACCTCGCCGAACGGTTTCACCTGCCCGTGCTCACCCTCATCGACACCCCCGGCGCCTATCCGGGCATCGGCGCGGAGGAGCGGGGGCAGTCCGAGGCCATCGCCAGGAACCTCCGCGAGATGGCGGCGCTGGCCGTCCCCATCGTGACGGTGGTGATCGGCGAAGGGGGGAGCGGCGGCGCCCTCGCCCTGGCCGTGGCCGATCGCGTGTTCATGCTCGAGAACGCGATCTACTCGGTGATCTCCCCCGAGGGCTGTGCCGGGATCCTCTGGAGGGACAAGGCCAAGGCCCCCGACGCGGCGGAGATGATGAAGCTCACCGCGCGGGATGTTCTGGAGCTCAAGGTAATCGACGGGCTCATCGACGAGCCGGTGGGAGGGGCGCATCGGGATCCCGAGCAGACGGCCCGGGCGGTGAAGGCCACCGTGACCGCGGCCCTGGCCGAGCTCCAGGCCCTGGACCCGGCCACCCTGCGTCGTCTCCGGCTGGAGAAATACCTGGCCATGGGGGTATTCCAGGACATGGGAGCCGACCCCGCGCCGCGTTGATATCCTTCTCTTGCGCCGGTCGTCGCCGCGCCCCGTCCGGGCGGGCGGATCGACCCGCAGCCGCCCGGACCCAAGCCAAGGATGCCAAGCCCGTGAAACACTTGCGTCTGCTCCCGGCTGTCCTCCTCCTGTTCGGGATCGCCCTCGCCCCGGGGCCCCTTTCGGCCCAGGGCCTGAAGGGTATCGATCTCCAGGCCGCGGATCCCGGGTCGGTGCGCTTCACGATCCGATTCGACGAACCCGCCTGGGCCGAGGTGGAGCTGAACGGCCGCCCCTATCGCCACCTCGTCTGGCCGGGTCTGGCTCTGGACGGCGCCGCCGGCTCGCCCGAGCTGCCCGGACGGGTGGCGCGGGTTGCGCTTCCGCCGGGAGGCGAGCCCGCGTTGAGCATCGAGGTGGAACCGGGCGGAAGAGCCCAGGGCCTGCGGTTCCCCCCGGCGCCCGGTCCCGCTCCCGGAGTCGCGGACGCGGCCGCGCGCCGTGCCGAGGCGGCTCCGCCGCTGGTCTTCGTGGAAGGCCCCGCCTATGGCATCGCCGCCCCGAATCCCCAGGCGGAGATCCTGGCCGTGGGCAACGAGCGCGGCATGCGGGTGGCGAATGTCCTCGTGCGTCCCGTGGCCTGGAACCCCGTCACCGGGGAGGCGGTCTGGGCGCGCAAGGTCACGGTCACGCTGCGCGTGAGCGGCGCCTTGCCGGGCGCGGCGGCTCTCCCTGCGCGTCCCGGTCGCGCCGAGCGGGAGGGCTGGAGCGGCACTCTGGTGAACGCCGCCGAGGCCTCGGTGTGGCAGGTCCCCGACTGCGATACCGTGCCGCAACCCAACGCGCCCGACGGCCTGCCCGGCATCTGGTTCGACGATGCGCAGGGTTGGCTGCGGATCGAGATCGCCGCCAACGGCGTCTATCGGGTGAACCGGCAAGCGCTCGTGGATGCGGGCGTGGAGGTGAGCGCCGTCGACCCGCGCAGCCTGCGGCTCTTCGCCGGTCCTCTCATCCCCGAGGTGCCCTGGGCCGACCTGGGCTGGCGGCCTGTGCCCGGGCCCTTCGGCGGGAGCTACCTGGGGTCGAACTGGCTGCATGTCTACGAACGCCCGGAGTTCACCGCGGGCTTCGCCGGCGGGACCTTCGACGAGATCCCGATCCTGGTGACCGGTGAGAGCGACGGAAAACTGGACGCCGCGGACGGCGTCGTCTTCTACGCGCTGGGCCCGGACAACTACCGGGACCGTTTCGGCCTGGCCCTGAACACGCAGGAGGACTTCCTCGAGAACCCCTACAGCGACCACACCGTCTACTGGCTCGCCTGGGGCGGATCCTTCCCCACGGGGCCCCTGCGCATGGCCCAGGTCGCGGCGACTCCCGCGCAGGGGGCCCCGCTGGTCACCGAGAGCCTGGCCCGGCTCCATGTCGAGGAGAACTCCCTCCACGACCCGTCCCTCTTCGAGTCGGGGGTGCGGTGGGAGACCTGGTTCTGGGACGACTTCGCCAGCGACAGCGCGCCCCGTGGCAAGCAGGTCGCGCTGCCCCATGCCGTGGCCGGCAGCGCCCTCGACCTGCGCATCCGGCTCTGGGGCGCGAATGTTCCCGACGCCGTGGCCATCGGAGAGGGGGCCAGGCACTATGGCCGGGTGGGTGGGAACGGG
>CAZWKH010000224.1:0-4422 GCA_964633885.1 uncultured bacterium
CGGGCTCTTCCGGCAGACCTCGGAGGTGAAGGAGAAGCGCGAGCTGCTCATCTTCGTGACCCCGCGCATCATCAACTCCTTCGCGGCCGCCGAGGCCTCCGCACAGTAAACGACACCCGGGGTTCCCCCCGGTCTGCCGTGAAGGGCGCCGCCGTGGAGGGCACGGCGGCGCCCTTCGTCTTTTTCCCCCCCATGGGCTAGCATGGCGCCATGCCCAGGGACGCCTCCCGTGTCGCGCTGATCGGCCTCATGGGCGCGGGGAAGACCCGCGTCGGCCGCCTCGTGGCGGGCGCGCTGGCCTGGCCCTTCCACGATGCCGACCTCCTCGTGGAGCGCGAGAGCGGCCTCTCCATCCCGCGCCTCTTCGCGCAGGAGGGGGAGCGGGGCTTCCGGGTCCGCGAGACTCGCGTCCTGGAGGCCCTCGCCGAGGCCCCTCCGCCCTTTCTGGTGGCCACCGGCGGGGGTGTGGTGGAGATCCCGGCCAATGTCGCGCGGCTGCGGGATGCCTTCACGGTCCTCTGGCTGCGGGTCTCCCCGGAGGAGGCGGCGCGGCGGCTGGTGGGGGGCAAGGGCCGCCCCCTCCTCGCGGCGGGGGATCCCCTGGCCGTGCTGCGCGACCTCGCCGCGCGCCGGGACCCGCTCTATGCCGGCGCGGCCCACCGCGTTCTCGATGTGGAGGCGGGCGTCCCCCCCGAGGACCTGCGCGATGAGATCCTGGAGATCCTCGGCGCCGGTTGACGCCTCCGGGGCGCTCTGCTAGTTTCTTGCGTTTCGCCAAGTTAGCCCATGCGCCTCGGAGCGAGGGAGAAGCCGGAATGGCGAGCCAGCGGGGCCGAACGGGCGTCCGGGTGACCGGTGGGTCTTTCCGCGGCCGCAGGCTCGACACTCTGCCCGGGCTCGGGATGCGCCCCACCTCGGACAAGGTGAAGGAAGCTCTCTTCGCCATCCTGGGTCCGCGTCTGGCAGGAGCAAGGGTGGTGGATGTCTTTGCGGGCACCGGCGCCCTGGGCATCGAGGCCCTGAGCCGGGGGGCGGAGAGGGTCGTCTTCGTGGAGCGGGACGCCGCGAGCCTGGCGCTCTTGCGGCGCAACCTTCAGGCTCTGGGCGATCCGCGAGGCGCCCTGGTGGTGCCGGGCGACGGGCTCCGGCCGGAGACCTGGAACTCGGGCGGTGCGGTGGATCTGATTCTGGCCGACCCGCCCTATCGCAAGGGCTGGCCGGAACAGCTTCTCGAGGCCCTCTCGGCCGGCGGAGCGCTCGCAGCGGGGGGGCTCCTGGTGATCGAGCATGAGACCGGTGTCGAGCCGATCCATCCCGAGTGGGAGGCTCTCCAGCGGCGACGCTACGGCGACACGACCTTGTCCTTCTTCCGCCCGGCGGCGGCCCCCGCCGAGGGACCGGAATCCGACTGAAAGGGGTTACCCATGCGACGGGGCATCTTCCCCGGGACCTTCGATCCCGTGACCGAAGGGCACCTCGACATCCTGCGCCGCTCCTTGAAGGTGCTCGACGAGGTCACGGTGGCGGTGGCGCGCGCCTACCACAAGGAGACCCTCTTCACCCTGGAGGAGCGGCTAAAGCTCCTGGAGGGTGCCGTGGCCGGGATCCCGGGCGCCCGCGTCGAGATCATGGAGGGACTCCTGGTCGACTTCGCCCGCGAGCGCGGCGCGGCGGCCATCGTGCGCGGCCTGCGCTTCGTGAGCGACTTCGAGTACGAGCTGCAGCTCGCCCTCATGAACTATCGCCTCGCTCCCCAGGTCGAGACGCTCTTCTTCATGCCCAGCGCCGAGTACTCCTACCTCAACTCGAGCGTCATCAAGGAAGTGGCCCGGCTGGGCGGCGATGTCTCCGGCCTGGTGCCGGGGCCGGCGCTCGAGGCGCTGCGCCGCAAGTACAACCGCTGAAGGGAGTCTGGGGACCGAGCATGCCGACCTACGAGTACGAATGTCCCAAGTGCGGGCACCGCTTCGAGAAGTTCCAATCCATCACCGACCCCCCGGTGAAGACCTGCCCCCGGTGCAAGGGGCGCAAGGTCAAGCGTCTCATCGGCACGGGAGCGGGGATCCTCTTCAAGGGAAGCGGCTTCTATGCGACCGACTACCGGAGCAAGGGCTACCGCGAGGCTGCGCGGTCCGAATCGGGCGGCGCCCCCAAGGCGGACGCGCCCTCCAAGCCCGATGCCCCGCCGCCCGCCAAGAATGCCGGGGAATCGGGTTCCGCGGACCGGACGAAGGCCGACGCATCCAAGGCCGCGAAGCCGCGCTCCCGCAGCGCGAAGGGAAAGTCGGGCGGCCGGTGAGCCGCCCGGGCGGTCATGTCTCTCTTCGTTGACGAGGCCCGTTGCCGGGTGAGCGCCGGAAACGGCGGCCATGGCCTCATCGCGTTCCGCCGCGAGAAGTATGTCCCCCGCGGTGGGCCCAGCGGCGGCGACGGCGGCCGCGGCGGCGATGTGATCCTCGTCGCCGACCGCAATCTCCATACGCTTCTCGACTTCCGCTATCGCCGCGAATACCGCGCCGAGCGCGGGCAGCATGGGGGCGGGTCGGGGCGCACCGGTCGCTCCGGAGAGGACCTGGAGATTCGCGTGCCGGTGGGCACCGAGGTGCGCGACGCGGGAACGGGCGAGCTGCTCGGCGATCTCGTCCACGAGGGCGACCGTCTCATGGCGGCCCGCGGCGGCCGCGGCGGCCGCGGCAACCAGCACTTTGCCACCTCCACCCTGCAGTCGCCGCAGTTCGCGGAGGACGGTGGGGTGGGCGAGGAGCGGGAGATCGTCCTCACCCTCAAGCTCCTCGCCGATGTCGGGCTGGTCGGTTTTCCCAACGCGGGCAAGTCGACGCTCCTGGCCGCCCTGAGCGCCGCGCGCCCCAAGGTGGCGGACTACCCCTTCACGACCCTCGAGCCCTACCTGGGCATCGTGCGGGCGGGGGAGTACGGCTCCTTCGTCCTCGCAGACATCCCCGGGCTCATCGAAGGGGCGAGCCGGGGCAAAGGGCTCGGCATCAAGTTTCTCCGCCACCTCGAGCGGACCCGGGTGCTCCTCTTCCTGGTCGATGCCCAGGACCCGGAGCCGGACCAGGCCCTGGCCACCCTGCGCCGGGAGCTGGCCGGACACTCGGAGTCCCTGGCTGCCAAGCCCTTCCGGGTGGCCCTGAGCAAGGCGGATCTCCTCCCCCCGGGGGAGGACCCCCCCGGCCTCTCGCGTCTTTCGCCCGGAACGACTATCATCTCTTCCCACTCCAGACGGGGCCTCGCGGACCTGGTCCGCGATCTCTACCGTCTGGTGGAATCCGATTGCAGCGAGGAGCCCGGATCGTGAGCGAACCTTCCGGATGCCGGTTCACCGCTCGACCCGCATCGCCCCGTCGCCAGCCACCTCATTCCTCCGGAATGGAGCCGACATGGAAGAGTTGAGCATGGTTCCTCCCGACCAGTTTCTCGAGGCGCTCAAGCGCCGCAACCTCGAAGGCAAGCGCGCACTCATCGCCGATCTGCGTCGTCGCAAGACCGACAAGGCGGTGGAAATCCTCGTGGAGCTTCTCGAGGACGACTCCTGGTACCTGCGCGACCAGGCGGTGAACGCCCTAGCGGAGGTGGGCGAGGTCGCGGTGCCGCGCCTCCTCCCCCTGCTGGACAGCGGCCTCTGGTACACCCGTGCCGCGGCGGCGCGGGTGCTCGGCCGAATCGGCCATGCCGCGAGCCTGCCCAAGCTGATCGAGCTGCTCGGCGAGACCAACCGTACGGTGCAGGGCGCCGCCCTGGCCTCCCTCGCGGATTTGATCCGGGCCGGACATTCCCAGGACGCGGCACGAATCGTCTGGGGCCTGGGCGCGCGCCGCGCGGAGGATGTGAAGCGGCTCCTTCTGGCGGTGCATCCCGACGCGGGCGGCAAGATCGCCGAGGTCCTCGCCGAGCCCTCGCAGTTCCTCAAGGAGGTCCCCAGGCCGGGCGCTGCCGAAGGCCCGGACCTCCCCGCGCGGGACGCCGCCAACAGCGCGTAGCCTTACGGCGCGGGGCCTCGCCCGCCTGGATCGCGTCCGCCTCCCGGTTCCCCCGTCCGTGGAGCACCGGCCATGGATGCCATGGAGATCCGCTGTCTGAGCGGCGAGGGGATTCCCGAGTCGCTGCGCCTCTTGCCCCGTCCCTGCCGGACCCTCTTCATCGCGGGAGAGCTTCCGCCCGACGCAGCCCCCAGGGTCGCGATGGTGGGAAGTCGCGCCGCCTCGCCGGGCGGCGAGCAACTGGCCTACGAGATCGCCTTCGGGCTCGCCCGTGCGGGAGTGGTCGTGGTGAGCGGCCTTGCGCGGGGGATCGATGCGGCAGCCCACCGAGGCGCCCTCGACGGCGGCGGCGCCACCGTGGCCTTTCTCGGCAACGGGATCGATGTGGATGTACTGTGAGGAATCCGCAGCTACAGTTCCC
>CAZWKH010000225.1:0-4382 GCA_964633885.1 uncultured bacterium
TCTCGCGCGCCAACCGCTCGCGCTCATCCGGAGAGAGCACCTTCTTGGAATCGTCCACGCCGCGAATCGCCGAGTCCTCGGGCATGATCACCGCCGCCGCCACGAGCGGGCCGGCCAGCGGTCCCACCCCCACCTCGTCCACGCCGGCCAGCAGGCGGATCCCGCGTTCGCGATAGGGCTGCTCCCTGCGGCGAAGTCGCCACATCACCGGGACCACACGCTTCTTGGGTGCCTTCGCGCTTGCCACCGTCGTCATGGGCCATCATCCTAGAGCGCGGTCGGGCGCCCCACAACCCGCCCCGGCAGGAAAGGATCCGGCGCAAGGTGAAGATCTACACGCGGACCGGCGATCGCGGCGAGACCGCCCTCTTCGGCGGCGGCCGGGTGATGAAGGACCACCACCGGATCGAGGCCTACGGCACCACCGACGAGCTGAACGCCTACCTGGGCTGGATCCGCGCCCGCACGCCGCACCGGGACCTCGATGCGATCCTGCGCGAGGCCCAGAAGGCCCTCTTCGACATAGGCGCGCATCTCGCCACCCCGCCGGAGGCGCTCAAGGCCCGCGCGCTGCTTCCGCCGCTGCGCGAGGAGCGGGTGGCCGAGCTGGAGACCGCCATCGACACCCTGGAGGCGGAGCTCGAGCCCCTCCGCTCGTTCATCCTGCCGGGCGGCACCGAGGAGAGCGCGCTCTTACATGTGGCGCGCTCCGTGTGCCGGCGCGCCGAGCGGGTGGTGGTGGCCATGCGGGCAGGCGAGATGCTCCCCATCCCCGAGCCCGGACTCGCCTACCTGAACCGCCTCTCCGATCTCCTCTTCGTCATGGCGCGGGTCGCCAACCGCCGCGCGGGCAGGACCGACGAGCCCTGGGTGGCCGAGCGGCCGGACGCGGGCGCCTAGCCGCCCATGCGTCCCTTCCATCCGCTTCCCGCCGGGATGCAGCGCGCCGTGCTGGACCGCAGCGGACGATTCCGCATGGAGACGGTGCCGCTGCCCGAACCGCAGCCCGGCGAGCTGCTCTTCCGGCTCCTCTGCGCGGGGCTCGGGCCCTCCGACCTGGATCTCACCCTGCATGTCGGGCGCACCCCGCCGGCGATGCCGGTGGCGGAGATCGCGGCTCTGGGCGACGGGGTCTCGGGCTGGAACCCGCTGGATCGGGCGCTCCTCCTGCCCCCGCTCCTCGCCGCGGGCGGCGCGCCCCTCGAGGGTCTCGCGGAGTTCCTGCGGGTCCCCGCCGAGGCCGGTCCCGGGGGCGGCGTGATCAAGCTGCCCATGGAGATTGCCCCCGACGACGCCACACTCCTGCCCGCCGCGGCCATGGCGGCGCGGGTGCTGCACGAGACCCGGGCCGCGAACACCGCCGGCATGGTGGTGCTGGGGCTCGGCCTGGCCGGACAGGCTCTCATCCGGATGGCCCGCCACCAGGGGGTGCGCACGGTGATCGCCGCGGATGCCTCCGCGACGCTCCGCCAGCGGGCGGCCTGGAGCGGAGCGACCCGCGTGGTGCGCCTTCCCGAGGAATCGGTGCGCACCGCCGCGCTCGAGGAGACCGGAGGCGAAGGGGTCCAGGCGTCGGTGATCCTCTCCGGCGACCCTTCCGCCGCGCCGGAGGCGCTGCAGTCCCTTGCCCCGCGCGGGACATTGATCCTCGGGGCGCCCTTCCCGGCGTCCTTCCTCTTCGCCCTGCCCGGCACCCTGGTGCAGCGCCGCGAGCTGCGCATCATCGGGGTGAGCGGCTTCGAGGCCCGCGACCTGCGCCACGCGCAGCAGGCCCTGCGGCTCGGCATCGTCAACGCGGAGACCCTGGTCTCCAAGCATGTCCCCTGGGCCGAGCTGCCGGCCCTGGAGATCGAGCCGGGCTACTGGGCCCACGGCACCCACATCGTGGTGGAAGGTCCCGAGGAGCAGCTGCCTGGGGAGTAGCTCCTGCGCCGACGGGGGGCATCGCCCCGCCCGACCTTGCGATCGTGATTTGACTTGTCTGCGGTGGTGCCGTAATATATTCGTAATTCCTCCCCTCGACGGGCGCCTGAAGGAGGCTAGCCATGTCGAGAACCCTCGGTCCTCTCGATCGCTCTCTCGCGATTGCGGTACTCGCGTTTTTCGTCCTCTGCGGTCCCGGCTGCGGTGACGAAGACGGTCCACGGGCGGAGAATCAGGCCCCCACTGCCCGGCTCACCGCCGGTCCCGTCCTGGGCGACACCACCAACTACCAGGTGCGCCTCTCCTGGACGGGGTCCGATCCCGACGGCTTCATCGCCGGCTACCAATACGCCCTGGATCCGCCCGCCCAGTTCACCGAAGCGGAGATCGCCGCGGGTACCCTGGGCATCAAGGAAACCTTTCTCCCCGGTGCGAACGGCGCTCCCGACACCACCCGGGTGAGCAAGCTGGTCGGCGCCGTCCCCTATTCCTTCGACTGGATCCACACCCAGGAGTTCAGCCGCCTCTTCCGTTTCTCGGCCGGCGAGCCCGAGTCCATCGAGGCGGGAACCGTCCTGGAGGCCACGGGCCGCTTCCTGGGACTGCACGCCGTCTATGTCCGCGCCGTGGACGACGAGGGGGCCCGCTCCCTGCCGGACCGCGTCGCCTTCGCCGCGGAGACCCTGGCCCCCGTCACCGGCGTCACGCGGCCCCGGTGCGATCCGGGGGAGATCCTCGTCCTGGGCTCCTCCATCCTGCTGGACTGGCAGGGGGAGGATGCGGACGCCGACGCCGAGGGCGCCGCGCGGCTCCGCTACGAATGCAAGCTGGTGGAGATCGCCTCCATCACCCTGCCCAGGCTCACGGACCCGGGGGCGGTCCTCCTGGGCGACGCGTCCCCCTGGGTTTCTGTCGACCCGGACTCCCTGCCGCTGAGACTCGCCCTCGCCGTGCCGAGGCAATACCTGTTGGGGGTCCGCGCCATCGACGAGGCTGGAGCGGTGGAGCCCTTCTTCGACTTCGGGCGCAATGCCCTGCGTCTCATCACCCGTGCCCAGGCGGGGGTGCCGGTGCTCACGCTGGCCTGTGAACTGGGCTCCTTCGAGTTCATAGGGATGGGCTATCCACGCGAAGCCGAGACCATGGCCGGCGTCCCGCTTCGCGTCACGATCACCGCCACCGCGGAGACCTATGGAGAAACCGTTGCCGGCTGGCGCTGGGGCCTGGATCTGGCGGATGTAGAGAAGGAAGAGGGATGGTCCGCCTGGACCCAGGACCCGACCCTTCCGCCGCTGACCATTCCCCAGGCCGGCGTTCACGCCCTCCTCGTCGAGGCCCGCGACTCCGCCGGGGGTCTCACCCGCGCCACCCTGATCCTGCAGGTCGTCGACGCCCCGATGGACCGCCCGCTCCTCTGGGTGGACGACAGTCGCGATCTGAGCTACCCCTCGGATGCCCAGCACGACGCCTTCTGGAACGGCCTCATCCAGGACTCGGGCCGCTTCGACATGGCCTCGGAGGTGTTCCGGCACGAGGTGCACGGGCCGTCGGATGTGTACTCGCCGGTGCCCCTGCCTCCTACCCTGGAACAGCTCGGGCGGTACAGGCTGATCGTCTGGGAATGCGCCGGAGCCGGGTACAACGGACAGAGCGGCCTCCTGTCCTCGTCGACGCTGCGCCGCCATCTCGGGGCCTACCTGCGGGCGGGCGGGCAGCTCTGGGTGGGGGGCACCATGACCGTGCCCGCGATGATGGCCTCGCCGAACGGCGTCAATTTCAACCCGCTCTACCCGATCGATGCGACCGGGGACCAGACCAGCTTCGCCTACCGGTTCATGAAGCTCGCCTCGAGCCGCATCAACAACGCCATGGGAATACCTCCGGACGACAACCTGATCGGGGTGCAGCCGTTCCCGGGCAAGACGCCCATCTATGTCCAGATGGAGCAGGATCCGGCCAAGGTCAGCCCCATCAAGGCGTCGATCAGCCATGGGGATGCGATCTTCGACCCGATCTACGCCCAGGACGCGGGATTCACCGGGGTCATCGACTCGCTCTTCGTCTACCAGGCCAAACGGGCCGGGAGCGCGTACAACAACAAGCTCAACGCGATCCGCTGGCACGATCCAGATCCGGCGCGTCCCCACGGACGCACCCAGTGGTTCGGGTTCCCCCTCTACTTCATGAAGAAGGAGCAGGCGCAGGAGACCTTCAATCGCTCCATCGACTGGTTCCGGGAGGAGGCGCGGCCCTAGACCGGCGCTCCGGCCGGGCGGCGCGCGATTCCCCCTTCGCGATGCGGCCTGCTAGACTGGTCGCACTCTGCCCCGGCCCCGGGATTCCGCGGGCCCGCAGGGAATAGACGACCCAGGGCTTGCCGGAATTCCATGCACCTCGTCCCCAGAACCCATAGACATTCCGTTTTTCAGGGCCTCGGACGCCGGGCGGCGGCCATCCTC
>CAZWKH010000226.1:0-4369 GCA_964633885.1 uncultured bacterium
GCAGGCCAGGAGGGATTCGAACCCCCAACATCCGGTTTTGGAGACCGGCGCTCTAGCCATTCGAGCTACTGGCCTGCACGCCCGCGACCGCGCGGACTACTTGGTTTCCTTGTGCAGAGTGTGCGCGCGGCAGTGGCCGCAAAACTTCTTGAGCTCCAGCTTGCCGGTGGTCTTCTTCTTGTTCTTGGTGGACGTGTAGTTCCGCCTCTTGCAGGCGGTGCATTCCAGGGTAATGTTGTCTCTCACCGGCGTCTCCCCGCCTCTCCGGGCGTCTTCCCGATCAGGCCAGAATCTCGGTGACGGTGCCGGCGCCCACGGTGCGCCCGCCCTCCCGGATGGCGAACCGAAGCCCCTTGTCCATCGCGATCGGGGTGATCAGCTCGATGCTCAGGCTCACGTTGTCCCCCGGCATCACCATCTCCACCCCCTCCGGAAGCGTCCCCACGCCCGTCACGTCCGTCGTCCGGAAGTAAAACTGCGGCCGATACCCGTTGAAAAACGGCGTGTGCCGGCCCCCCTCCTCCTTCGTCAGGATGTACACCTCCGCCTTGTACTTCGTGTGCGGCGTGATGCTCCCCGGCTTCGCCACCACCTGCCCCCGCTCCACGTCCGTCCGCTCCGTGCCCCGAAGCAGAACCCCGATGTTGTCCCCCGCCATCCCCTCGTCCAGCAGCTTCTTGAACATCTCCACGCCCGTCACCACCTTCTTCTGCGTCGGGCGGATCCCCACGATCTCCACTTCCTCGCCCACCTTCACCTTCCCCTGCTCCACCCGGCCCGTCACCACCGTCCCCCGGCCCGAAATGGAAAACACGTCCTCGATGGGCATCAAAAACGACTTCTCGATCGGCCGCTGCGGAATCGGTATGTACGCGTCCACCGCGTCCATCAGCTCCACGATCCCCTTCTGCGCCTCCTCGTCCCCCTCCATCGCCTTCAGCGCAGACATCTTCACCACCGGAATCTCGTCCCCCGGAAACTGGTACTTCTTCAGCAGCTCCCGAACCTCCAGCTCCACCAGATCCAGAAGCTCCTTGTCGTCCACCGCGTCCACCTTGTTCAGCGCCACCACGATCCTCGGCACTCCCACCTGCCTCGCCAGCAGGATGTGCTCCCGCGTCTGCGGCATCGGACCGTCCGCCGCCGACACCACCAGGATCGCTCCGTCCATCTGCGCCGCGCCCGTGATCATGTTCTTGATGTAGTCCGCGTGGCCCGGGCAGTCCACGTGCGCGTAGTGCCGCTTGTCCGTCTCGTACTCCACGTGCGCCGTCGCGATCGTGATCCCCCGCGCCCGCTCCTCCGGCGCGTTGTCGATCGAGTCGAACGACCGCACCTTCACCTTCGGAAACTTCTTCGCCAGCACCATCGTGATGGCCGACGTCAGCGTCGTCTTCCCGTGATCCACGTGGCCGATCGTCCCCACGTTCACGTGCGGCTTGGAGCGATCAAACTTTTCCTTGGACATCCGGCTCCTTCATGGGCCCCGGCAACGGGACCGGCAAGTCGCCCTGCACGGGCCTTAAGTGTTGGCGGCTCCCTGAATCCGAGCGATGACACCCTCGCTGATGTTCTTGGGAGTCTCGTCGTAACGGCTGAAGTGCATGGTATAGGTGGCCCGCCCCTGGGTCTTGGACCGCAGGTCCGTGGCGTAGCCGAACATCTCCGAAAGCGGGACCCGGGCGGTGATGACCTGCGTCCCGGCCCTCACCTCCATGTGCTCCACCCGCCCGCGGCGGGCGGTGAGATCCCCGATGACGTCGCCCATGTACTGCTCCGGTACCACCACCTCCACCGACATCACCGGCTCCAGGAGCACCGGCTCCGCGTGGGTGACCGCCTCCTTGAAGGCCATGGAACCCGCGATCTTGAACGCGATCTCCGACGAGTCCACGTCGTGGTAGGAGCCGTCCACCAGCCGGATCTTCACGTCCCGCACCTCGAAGCCGGCCAGTACGCCGTTCTCCATGGCCTCCCGGATTCCCGTCTCCACGGGCCGGATGAACTCCCTGGGAATGCCCCCCCCCACGATCTCGTTTTCGAACACGAAGCCGCCGCCCGGGGGCAGGGGCTCGATCACGATCTTCACGTGGCCGTACTGGCCGTGGCCGCCGGTCTGGCGGATGTACCGTCCCTCCGCCTTGGCGGACCTGCGGATCGTCTCCTTGTAGGCCACCTGGGGCTTGCCGACGTTCGCCCCCACGCTGAACCCCCGGACGAGCCGGTCGGTGATGATCTCCAGGTGGAGCTCCCCCATCCCCGAGATGATGGTCTGGGCCGTGTCGGGGTCGGTGTGGATCTTGAACGTGGGGTACTCCTGGGCCAGCTTCGCCAGGGACCCTCCCAGCTTCTCCTGGTCCGCCTTGGTCTTGGGCTCGATGGCCACGGAGATGACCGGCTCCGGGAAATCCATGGGCTCGAGGAGGATGGGAGCCTTCTCGTCGCAGATGGTCTCGCCGGTCGTCACGTTACGGAGCCCCACGCAGGCCGCGATGTCGCCGGAGTAGATTTCCTTGATCTCTTCCCGCTCGTTGGCGTGCATCTGGAGAAGCCGGCCGATCCGCTCCCGCTTGCCGCGGCCGACGCTCAGGACGCTGGTCCCGGTCGCCAGGTGCCCCGAATAGACGCGTATGAAGGCCAGCTGCCCCACGAAGGGATCGGTCATGATCTTGAACACCAGGGCGGAAAACGGGGCCTTGTCGTCGGGGAGCCGCTCCTGCTCGACCCCCTTGTCCGGCACCGTCCCGACGATGGGGGGGACGTCCAGGGGCGAGGGGAGGTAATCCACCACCGCGTCCAGAAGGTGCTGGATTCCCTTGTTCTTGAAGGCGGCGCCGCACAGGACCGGCGTGAAGTGGAGCCCCACGGTCCCCTTCCGGATGGCGGCCTTCAGCTCCGTCTCGCCGACGGGCTCGCCGGAGAGGTACTTCGCCATGAGATCGTCGCTCTGCTCGCAGGCGACCTCCACCAGCTTCTCGCGGGCGGACCGGGCTTCCCGGAGCATCTCCTCCGGGATCTCCGTCTCCTCGAAAGCCGGGCCCGCGGCATCGTCGGAGTACGGGAAGGCCTTCATCCGCACCAGGTCCACGATGCCCTGGAAGCGCTCTTCCCGCCCCAGGGGCAGCTGAATCGGGACCGGCCGGGCGTTGAGCTTGGTCACCATCATCCGGGTACAGCGATCGAAGTCGGCGCCCTGCCGGTCCATCTTGTTCACGAAGGCGATCCGCGGAACACGGTACTTGTCCGCCTGCCGCCAAACCGTTTCCGATTGCGGCTCCACGCCGCCCACCGCGCAGAACACGCCGATGGCGCCGTCCAGCACCCTCAGGGAACGCTCCACCTCGGCGGTGAAATCCACGTGCCCGGGCGTGTCGATGATGTTGACGCGGTGGTCCCTCCACTCGGCGGTGGTGGCGGCGGACGTGATCGTGATCCCTCGCTCCTGCTCCTGGACCATCCAGTCCATGGTGGCAGTGCCGTCGTGCACCTCGCCGATCTTGTAGATCCGGCCGCTGTAGTAAAGGATGCGCTCCGTGGTGGTGGTCTTCCCGGCATCGATGTGGGCCATGATGCCGATGTTGCGCGTCCTGTCCAGCGAAACCTTCCTGGGCAATTTCTCAACCTTTCAATCCCGCCCCCCCGGGCGGAAACGAAGCCACGCCGGCATCTCGACGAACCCGCCACCGATTGCGGGCGCTCGCCCCGGGATTACCAGCGGTAGTGGGCGAAGGCCTTGTTCGCCTCCGCCATCTTGTGGGTATCTTCTCGCTTCTTGATCGCGTTGCCGCGGTTCTGGGCCGCATCCAGGATCTCGGCCGCCAGCTTCTCCCGCATCGTCTTCTCGGAGCCCCGCTCGCTGCTGTACTGGATCAGCCAGCGGATGGCCAGCGACAGCCGCCGGGAGGGGTTTACCTCGACCGGCACCTGGTACGTCGCTCCGCCCACCCGGCGGGACTTCACCTCCAGGATGGGCTTCACGTTGTCCACGGCCTTTTTCAGAACCTTCACGGGGTCGTCCTTGGTCCGATCCTTCACCACGTCCAGGGCACCGTAGAAGATCCCCTCCGCGGTGCTCTTCTTCCCTCGCTCCATGATGCAGTTCATGAACTTCGTGACGAGCTGGGACTGGTAAAGAGGATCCGGGGCTACCTCCCGCTTCGCGATGACTTTTCTTCGTGGCATGACACCTTTCCAGTTCGTCGGACGGCCCCGCCCTGCCCGGCCGTCGTCCGAAGGCTAGCCGGCTGCGCTTTTCTGCCTCTTGGCCCCGTACTTGGAGCGGCTCTTCTTGCGCCCCTCCACTCCCATCGAGTCCAGCGTGCCGCGCACGATGTGATAGCGCACGCCGGGCAGGTCCTTGACGCGGCCG
>CAZWKH010000227.1:0-4344 GCA_964633885.1 uncultured bacterium
GAGCGATCCGCCTTCCTTCTCGTGCAGGGCAAGGATGTCCACGCGGCGGCGGTGCAGGGTGAGGCCCATCTCCGCGCACATCTCGGCCACGAAGCGCGAGTCCTCGCGGCTCGCCTCGCCGCGGATGCCGTGGTCGAGGTGGGCCACCTGGAGCGCCACGCCGAGGGTGTCGTGCACGCCCATCATGAGGTGGAGGAGGGCGGTGGAGTCCACGCCGCCCGAGACGGCCAGGAGGAGGCTGTCGCCGGAGCGGGTGGGGCAGCTGCGGGTGAAGAAGTCCAGGACCCTGTGTTCGAGCATGGCTCTCGACCTCTTTCCCGGAGGGGGCGCGCGGGCGGCGCATGCTGTGAGGCGTGCTGCGCGGATCCGCGGGCGCGTGTCCCGTCGCGGGCCCCGTCCGGGGGACAGCTTACCGCGTCGGGAGCGGGATCGGGGGGTCTTTGCGGGCGGCTTCGCGGGCGGGGGGCGTTGCGCGGCGGGGGTTGCGCTCCGGGGGGCCGGGCGGGGATGCTTGCCTCTGTGTCGCGCGGTGCGCGCAGGAGGTATGTGCATGCGAGTGGTGCTTCTCGGCGCGGGGCCCACGGCCCAGGCGGCGGCTTTCGACCGGAGCCGCGAGGCGGATCTCACGGAGATCACGATCGCGGATGTGGACTTCGGGCGGGCCCAGGCCCTGGCGAAGCGGTGGGGCGATCCGCGGATGAAGGCCGTGCATTGGGACGCGGCGGATGAGGGGGCCACGGCGCGGCTCCTGGCCGGTGCGCGCGCGGCCCTGAGCCTGGCTCCCTACCGGTTCAACGCGGGGCTGGCGCGGGCCGCGGTCGAGGCCCGGTGCAGCTTCTGCGACCTGGGCGGGAACAACGCGGTGGTGGCGCAGGAGCTCGCGCTGGACGGGGAGGCACGCTCGGCGGGGATCACCCTGGTGCCCGACTGCGGGCTCGCGCCTGGGATGGTGTCGGTGCTGGCCGCGGACGCGATCGGGGCGATGGACCGCGCCGAGAGCGTGGAGATCCGCGTGGGCGGGCTTCCGCAGCGCCGCGGCGGGCCGATGGACTACTCGTTGCTCTTCAACATCCAGGGGCTCATCAACGAGTACATCGAGGACGCGGTGGTGCTCGAGGATGGGGAGCCGCGGGTGGTGGAATGTCCGGGGGACTTCGAGGAGCTGGAGTTCCCGGAGCCCTTCGGCCGCCTGGAGGCGTTCAACACCTCGGGGGGGACTTCCACCCTGCCGGAGACCTACCGGGGCCGCGTGCGGCGGCTCAACTACAAGACGATCCGGTATCCCGGCCACGGGAAGGCGATCCTGGCCATGAAGCAGCTCGGGCTGTTCTCGTCCAAGCCGGTGATGGTGGAGGGCGTTTTGGTGAAGCCGCGGGAGCTCTTCGCAGCGGCAGCGGGGCCGGTGCTGGATCGGGGCGAGCCGGATGTGACGCTGTTACGGGTGACGGCGCAAGGGGAGAAGGGCGGCCGGCCGTTCTCGCGGCGCTACCAGATGATCGAGGTCGCCGACGCGGAGCATGGGCTCTCGGCGATGATGCGCACCACGGCCTATCCCGCGACGGTGGTGCTGATGATGCTGGCGCGGGGGCAGGTGGCGGCCAAGGGGGCCCTGCCGCAGGAGCGGTGCATCGACCCGGCGGCGTTCCTCGCCGGGCTCAAGGGATGCGGGCTCAAGGTGGAGGTGGAGGGATGAGGCGCGGCGGGAGAATTGCGGCGGCATGTCTCTGCATCCTCGCTTGCGGCGCTCCGGCGGCGGCGGCGGATTCCCCGCAGCGCGGTTTCAGCGTGGAGCTCGAAGCGGGGCCGGCCTGGCAGGGGAAGAACGATGTCGGGATCCCCAACGACGGCACGGGAACCCGCTTCGCGGTCGAGGACCTCGCCGGCAGCGGGCCGTTCTTCGCCTACCGCGCCTATCTGTCGTACGACTTCAACGAGAAGCACGGGCTGCGGGTGCTGATCGCGCCCTTCACGGTGGAGGGGACCGGCCGGCCGGCGCGCCAGATCGACTACGACGGGGAGACCTTCGCCGCGGACGCGCCCACCGAGGCCACCTACCGCTTCGACTCCTACCGCGTGACCTACCGGTATCGCGTCCACGAGGGCGCGCGGTGGCGCTGGCACCTTGGCTTCACCGCCAAGATCCGGGACGCGGAGGTGGCCCTGGAGCAGGATGGCGTCTCCCGGTCCTACACGAACACCGGGTTTGTGCCGCTCCTTCACGGGGCGGGCGAGTGGAGGGCGACGCCGCGCTGGTCCCTCCTTGTGGACGCGGATGCGCTCGCGGCGCCCCAAGGGCGGGCGGAGGATGTGGCGGTGAAGGCGGCCTTCCGGCTGGGGGACGGCCTGACCGCCTCGGCGGGGGATCGCATGGTGGAGGGCGGCGCGGACAACGACAAGGTCTACACCTTCGCGTGGATCCACTACGCCGTGGCTTCGCTGCGCTACTCGTTCTAGGGGCGTGTGGGGGCCGGGTCGCGCGGGCGTTTGGGGGGCCGGCGGGGTCCTGGAGCCCCTCCGGGGTCGTGGACCCCCGCCCGGTTCAGGCGAAGATGCGGGCCAGCTCCGCCCGGCGGAAGGTGAAGATCTCCCGGAGCCGGGGACGGACGAGGACCCGCTCCACCGGCGCGCCCCCCGGCACCGCGTAGCGCACCCGGTCGGCCACCAGGGTTCCCCCGTCGCGCTCCTCGAAGCGGTGCTCGTGGACCCACAGGCGGTAGGGCCCCCGACGCTGCTCGTCCACGAAGCGCAGCGGCGGTTCCCAGGAGGTGATCTCGGTGCGCCAGCGCGTGGGGACGCCACTGATGCGCAGGCGGTAGTCGATGATCGCACCGGGGCGCATCGTGATCGGCGGCGGGGTGAGGATGGTGAACCGCAACGAGGCCGGGGTGATGGCCTCCAGGTTGCGGGCGTCGGCGAAGAAGGGGAAGACCTCGGCGCGGGGGCGGGGGAGAAGCAGCTCGGTCTCCAGGATGTGGACGCCGTCCCGGCGGGTGAAGCGCAGCGCGGGGGTGTCCGGGAGGGCCTGGGTCATGGGGGGAGGATAGCGGGTTGGGGTGGGGATGGGGGCGGCGACGAGGACACAAGAGGAGACATCGGACGGGACATCGGCCCGGACATCCCGTCGGCCCAAAACGCCGCAACTACTTGACTGCATGGGTGTTGCGCGGGACATCGAGGTGGACATCGATGTGGTCATGGGGACGGACATGAAGGCAGACATGCATACTTGGCGTCATGAGTGACATACCCATCGCCCCCTTCGACGCCCGCGCGCTCGGATTGAAACCCCTCAAACTCTTCCCGACATGGACTCGGATCCGATTCTGACGGCCGTGGAGAGCCACGAGGCAGGAGACGCCTCCGGAGCCCGCCGGCTGCTCATGGACTTGCTGGAAGCCGACCTCCGTTGTCTGGACGCGCACGCGCATCTGGGCAGCTTCGCGTTTCCGCGCACGCCCGTGAAGGCCATCCGCCACTACGAAGCCGGCGTCCGGATCGCCGAGCTGTCGTTCCCCGACGGCTTCGACGGAGTGCTCGCCTGGGGGCTCATCGACAACCGGCCCTACCTGCGGTGCCTGCACGGTTTTGGTCTCTGCCTGTGGCGGCTTGGGCGCTTCGCTGAGACGGGGCAGGTCTTCGAGCGGATTCTCTGGCTCAACCCGACGGACAATCAGGGGGTCCGGTTCCTGCTGCCGGAGGTGCGGAGGGGGGTTCGGTGGAGGGCGTGACTCTGTGACACGAAGCGGACCGATGGAAGGGGGCAGGTCACATGGAGATCACTGAAGTTCGGGTTCGCCTCGTGGAGAACGGGCCGCTCAGAGCCATGGTGACCGTGGTCTTCGACGACTGCATCATTTTGCGTGGCATCAAGATCATCAGCCGCAGTCCGCAAGAGATCTATGTCCACATTCCTCCACAATCGCCCCCCTGCGGGTTTGGGAATCCTCCAAGACTGCCCTATCCTGAAGCCACTCAGAAGCGCCTGCGGAAGTGCGCGCTGACCGCATATATCGAGCTTCAGGACTCCAGGGCGTTGGCGGCGGGGAATGACAGGACTCTGTCCGGTGACGGGGGAGCGGAGCCTGAGCCCGCCCAGAGCGAACCCAGATCGTTCAAGGAGTACATCGTCCGAACGCTGACTGAGGAAGGCCGAAGGCGTCTCTTCGATGCCGAGAGAGCGCTCACCTTACTGCGTTTGGGATATGTGCAGATCGGCAAGGATGGCGGACTTTACCCGGCTGTCCGCCCGCCGGAAACGGAGAAGGAGAGTGAGATGAATGGTGGCGGCTCAGGGACTTGAACCCCGGACACGCGGATTATGATTCCGCTGCTCTAACCAACTGA
>CAZWKH010000228.1:0-4324 GCA_964633885.1 uncultured bacterium
GCCCCTCCTGGCAAGTGCACGCATCCGGGGCGTCGTGGTCGTAGCGGTATCCCTCGCCGTACCCGATGTTCTTCATGAGGCCGGTGACGGCGTTGCGGAAGGCCAGCGGCACCGGAAGGCTGCCCGTCCTGGCGATGGTCTCCGCGGCCTGGCGCTCGGCGAGGTAGACGCGGTTGCTCTTGGGCGCGAGGGCCATGTAGACGGCGGCCTGGACCAGCGCCGCGCCGCCTTCCGGCAGCCCCATGAAGTGAACTGCCTGCTGGGCGGAGACGGCCTGGACCAGGGCCTGAGGATCCGCCAGGCCGATGTCCTCCACCGCCATCCGCAGGATGCGCCGCGCCAGGTAGAGCGGGTCCTCCCCCGCCTCGATCATGCGCACCGTCCAGTACACAGCGCCCTGGGGATCGCTCGCCCGCACGCTCTTGTGCAGGGCCGAGATGAGGTTGTAATGCTCCTCCCCCGCGCGGTCGTAGCGCAGCGCCGCGGCCTGGAGTGCCTCCCGGACATGGTCGAGGGTGAGGGTGCGCACCACCTCCGCACGGGCCAGGTCCGCCGCGATCTCGAGAGCGTTGAGAAGCCGGCGCGCGTCGCCGTCGGCCCCGCGAAGGAGCGCCCCCCGGACCTCCTCGGAGAGTTCCAGACCCTCCCCGCCGAGCCCCCGTTCCGCGTCGGCCAGCGCGCGCTCCAGCACGGATGCCAGCGCAGCCTCGTCGAGCGGGCGCAGCACCACCACGCGGCAGCGGCTCAGGAGCGCCGAGTTGACCTCGAAGGAGGGATTCTCCGTGGTGGCCCCGAGGAGGGTGATGAGGCCGGACTCCGCGTGGGGAAGGAGCGCGTCCTGCTGGGCCTTGTTGAAGCGATGGATCTCGTCCAGGAAGAGCACGGTGCGCCGGCCCGACCGGCGGTCCCGCCGCGCCGCCTCGACCACCTCCCGTACATCCTTCACCCCCGCCGAGACCGCGGAGAGGCCGACGAAGCGGGCGCCTCGGCTCCCGGCGAGAAGCCGCGCGAGAGTGGTCTTACCGGAACCCGGGGGACCCCAGAAGATGAGCGAGGGAAAGGCCGCACCGGCCGCGATGCGGCCAAGCAGGTGATCCGGACCGGTGAGATGTTCCTGCCCGACGACATCGGCCAGAGCTCGAGGCCGCATGCGTTCTGCGAGGGGGGCGTCGGACGCGGCGCCGTCGCTCGCGGTGCTGTCCGGCTCGTCCGGGAAGAGCGGGGAACTCATGGCCTCATTCTAGACCGAACCGGCCGGTGACCGCCCCCGGCGAAGAAGGGGTTCCAGGTAGGGTCCGATGCGGGAGCGCGGCGAGCGCGCCACGACTTCAGGAGGGCCCTGAGCGAGGAGCTCTCCCCCTGCATCGCCTCCCTCGGGACCCAGCTCAAGGAGCCAGTCGCAGGCGGCCAGGATGTCGACATGATGCTCCACGACGAGGACGCCGTTCCCCGCCTTCACCAGATCGCGCAGGACACCGGCCAGGAGCGTCACCTCGACACCATGGAGCCCCACGGTGGGCTCGTCGAGGACGAGGAGCCGCCCACCCGCGCCAGCGGAGAGTTCCCGGGCAAGCTTGAGCCTCTGGGCCTCCCCCCCGGAGAGCGTGGAGGCGGGCTGGCCGAGGGCAAGGTAGCCCAGCCCGACGCGCCCGAGCCACCAGAGCGGCCGCACCACGGAGGGCGTCCCGGCGAAGAGCGCCACCGCCCGGTCCACGCTCAGGGCCAGAATATCGGCGATGTCCAGGCCGCGCAGCCGCACTCCCGCCACCGCCGGCCCGAACCGTGATCCGCCGCAGGTTTCGCAGGGCAGACGCAGATCGGGCAGGAAGTCCATGTCCAGGGTCACTTCCCCCTCGCCCCGGCAGGCCTCGCATCGCCCTCCGGCCAGGTTAAACGAGAAGGCTCCGGGCTTGAGCCCCCGGCGGCGCGCCTCGGGGAGCGCCGCGAAGAGCTTGCGGATTCCGTCCCACGCCCCCATGTAGCTGGCAGGAACCGAGCGGGTCGAGCGAGGCAGCGGATTCTGGTCGACCAGGCCCAGACCGGCGATCGGGGCCTCCACGACGAGGCGCCCCAATCCCTCGACGGCGGTCTCGCCGCGAAGGGGGACGCGGGACCGCATCCGCGCTTCCAGCAGCGGGACCAGGGAGTCGGTCACGAGGGAACTCTTGCCCGAACCGCTGACCCCGCAGACCCCGACGAGAACTCCCCAGGGGAGATCCGCATCCACCCCCTTCAGGTTGTGCAGACGCGCCTCGCGCACCCGCAACCACCCGCGCGGCTCCGCCAGCGGCGCCCTCGCGGGCCGCGCCCGGTCGAGCAGAACATCCACCGTGGGGGAAGGGGGACCCTCTCCGCGCAGCCCGGTCTCTCCGCAGTAGATCAGCTCTCCCCCGTTCCTTCCCCCGCCCGGGCCCAGGTCGATCATCCAGTCCGAGGCGAGCAGGAGATCCCGGTCATGCTCCACCACGACCACGGTATTCCCGGGCCGGATCAGGTCTCGCAGCACCTCGATCAGCCGCTGCGTGTCCCTGGGATGCAGGCCGACGGTCGGCTCGTCGAGCAGGTAGAGCGCGTCCACGAGCCTGGCGCCCAGGGCCTGGGCCAGCTCGATGCGCTGGGCTTCCCCGCCGGAGAGGCTGCGGCTCGTCCGGTCCAGCGCCAGGTAGCCGAGTCCCACGCGCTCGAGCAAGTCCAGGCGATGGACGATCTCCTCGAGCAGCGGCCGCGCGATCTCGCGTTCCCTCTCGTCCAGATGGATCGCCCCGAGCCTCACCCGCAGTTCCCGCACCGCGAGCGCGCACCACTCGGGCAGAGACTCCCCGTCGACGCGGACCCGCCGCGCTTCCTCCCTCAGCCTGCTCCCCCCGCATGCAGAGCAGAGCACGGCGCTCTGGTAGCGCTTGACGAGGAAGCGGGCCCCGGCCTTGTAGGAGCGCGCCGAGAGGCGCTCCAGGAAGCGCATCACGCCCGGGAAGCCCGCCCCGCCGTGGAGGAGCAGCTCGCGATCCTCTTCCTCCAGTTCGCACCAGGGCCTGCGGCGGGGGATCGCCCGGGCGCGGGGGGAGGCCTCGAGCTTGCGCAGGAAATAGCTCCGCCACCGGCCCGCCCAGGGCTCGACGGCCCCTTCGTCGATCGAGCGGGATGGGTCGGGCACGATCCTGAGGGGGTCGAACTCCAGCCGGTAGCCGAAGCCTTCGCACTGGGGACAGGCGCCGGCGGGGCTGTTGAACGAGAACTGGAGCGGCTCCGGGTCCGGGTAGGCGGTTCCGCATCCGGCGCAGACCCTGCCGAGGCGATGGCGCAGGGGGGGCCCGCCTTCGGGGTGGACCGAGGCATCGCCTCCCCCTTCGCAAAAGGCGGCCTCCAGAGCCTCGGCGAGCCGGTCCGCGCGATCCGAGGTGAGCCTGTCCTGCAGCACATCCCAGCTCGCGGCGGCGCCGGCCTCCGCAGGGTCCACCGCCTCGCCCTTCACCACCACCCGCCTGTACCCCCGCGCCTGCAGCCCCTGTATCGCCGCCCCCGGATCCTTGCCGGTGGGATGGGGAAAGGCCACCAGGAGCCTGCGGCGGGGGCCCGAGCTCCAGAGGTCGCGCAGGCTTTCGATGGTCCAGCGGGGCACCTCGAGATCGCAGGCCGGACAGACCACCCGCCCGACCCGGGCGAAGAGGAGGCGGAGGTAGTCGTGGATCTCCGTGGCCGTGCCGACGGTGGACCTCGCGCCGTGGGTCGCGCTACGCTGGCGGACCGCGATGGCCGGGGAGATCCCCTCCAGGCTGTCGACCTCCGGACGGGGGAGCCTCTCGAGGAGACGGCGCGCCTGCGTGGAGACCCCTTCCAGATAGCGCCGCTGCCCCTCGGCGTAGAGGGTGTCCAGAGCCAGGGAGGACTTGCCCGACCCGCTGACCCCCGTGACCACGGTGAGCCGGCGGCGGGGGATGTCGAGGTCGATCCCGCGCAGGTTGTGTTCGCGCGCTCCGCGGATGCGGATCCACCCCTCCCCTCGCGCTTCCGCCGGGATCGGCTCCTTGCCCATGGCCGCATTCTATGTCAGGGCGGCCGGGGGGAAAATGCGAAGGGGCCGGCGCAGGACGAAGTCCCGTCACCGACCCCTCTCGACCCGAATCTCTTCCCCGAAGGGAAGAGCGAGCCTGCGTCGAACTACATCTTCACCATGCGATTCGACGGGGCCTTCTTCGTGGCCTTCTTGCGGGCCTTCTTCTTACCGACCTTCTTGGCCTTTTTCTTGGCGGCCTTCTTGGCCTTCTTCTTGCCCGCCTTCTTGGCCTTCTTCTTCGCGACCTTCTTCTTCGCGGTCTTCTTCTTC
>CAZWKH010000229.1:0-4294 GCA_964633885.1 uncultured bacterium
CCGAGAGGTGCTGGAGGAAATTGAGCGCGGTGCGCTCGGCGGTGAGAAGCCCCCTGGCGGGCCCGGTGACCCGCGCCACCACCTGCCCGGGCGAGACCGCGTCGCCGTCCGAAGCGTCGGCCTCGAAGACCGCCGCCGGTTCCACCCGCTCGAAGACGGCGCGGGCCACCCCGAGGCCGCAGAGCACGCCCTCCTCCTTCGCCAGGATCACGGCCTCCGCCCGGGCATCCGCCGGCACCGTGGCCTGGGTGGTGGCGTCGCCGCTGCCCACATCCTCGGCCAGGGCGGCGTCGATGAGCGGCAGCGCCAGATCCATCCTCGCAAAGGCCATGGTCATCGTTCCATCCCTCCCCGCAGCTCCTCGATCTTATCCCGCAGGCTGGCCGCCCGCTCGAACTCCAGCGCCCTGGCCGCGGCGAACATCTCCCGCGAGAGCACCTCGATCATCTCCTCCGCCTCCATGCCGGTCAGGGTCCGGCTGAGGGTCTCCGCCGGGTCCTCCTCGGGCGCACGGGCGTCGGCCACCGCGGTGGCGAGGAGGATGTCGTCTACCGACTTCTCGATGCCGCGGGGCGTGATGCCGTGCTTGATATTGTGTGCCTGCTGCCTCTCGCGGCGCCGGTTCATCTCGTCGATGGCCCGCCGCATGGAGCCGGTCACCCCGTCCGCGTAGAGGAGCACCCGTCCGTCCACATTCCGCGCAGAGCGCCCGGCGGTCTGGATGAGCGAGCGCTCGCTGCGCAGGAATCCCTCCTTGTCGGCGTCCAGGATCGCCACCAGCGAGACCTCGGGGAGGTCCAGCCCCTCGCGCAGGAGGTTGATGCCGACGAGAACATCGAACTCCTTGAGCCTGAGCCCCCGCAGGATCTCCACCCGCTCGATGGAGTCGATGTCGGAGTGCAGGTAGCGGACGCGGACCCCGGCTTCGGCGAGGTAGTCGGTCAGGTCCTCCGCCATGCGCTTGGTGAGCGTGGTCACCAGCACCCGCTGCGCGCGCGCCGTTGCCTTGCGGATCTCGGCCAGCAGGTCGTCGATCTGCCCCTGCGAGGGCCGGACCTCCAGGGCGGGGTCCACCAGCCCGGTGGGACGGATGACCTGCTCCACCACCGCTCCGCCGGTCCTGCCCAGCTCGTAGTCGGCGGGGGTGGCGGAGACGAAGACGGTGGAAGGCATGAGCGCCTCGAACTCGTCGAAACGCAGGGGGCGGTTGTCCAGCGCCGAGGGGAGCCGGAACCCATGGTCGACCAGGGTCTGCTTGCGCGAGCGGTCCCCTTCGTACATCCCGCCGATCTGGGGGACCGTCACATGGGACTCGTCGATGATGAGGAGCCAGTCCTCGGGGAAGTAGTCCAGGAGGCAGGTGGGGCGCTCGCCGGCCTTGCGCCCGGAGAGGTGGCGCGAGTAGTTCTCCACCCCGGGGCAGTAGCCGATCTCCTGAAGCATCTCCAGGTCGTACTCGGTGCGGCTCTTGAGCCGCTGGGCCTCCAGGTTCTTCTCCGCGTTCAGGACCTCCAGCCGCTCGCGAAGCTCGGCGCGGATCGAGCGGGCCATCTCGCCGCGCCGCTCCATCGGGGTGAGAAAATGCTTGGCTGGGTAGACCGCGGCCTGGTTGAGCTGGTGGAGGACATTACCGGTGAGGGGCTCCACCACCGCGATGCGCTCGATCTCGTCGTCGAACATCTCGATCCTGAGCGCCGTCTCCTCGTAGGCCGGGCGCACCTCCACGACATCGCCCCGCACCCGGAATGTCCCGCGCTCGAAGGCGATGTCGTTGCGCCGGTAGTGGATGTGGACCAGCTTGTGCAGGATCTCCTCCCGCTGCACGCGCTGCCCCGTCTCCACCATCAGCACCCCGCGCTTGAACTCCTCGGGGCTTCCCAGCCCGTAGATGCAGGAGACCGAGGCCACGATCACCACATCCCGGCGGCCGAGCAGGTTGGCGGTGGCGGAGAGACGGAGGCGGTCGATGTCCTCGTTGATCGAGGCGTCCTTCTCGATGTAGGTGTCGGTGGAGGGGATGTAGGCCTCGGGTTGGTAGTAGTCGTAGTACGAGATGAAGTAGCCCACGGCGTTCTCGGGGAAGAACTGCCGGAACTCCCCGTAGAGTTGCGCGGCCAGGGTCTTGTTGTGGGAGATGACGAGGGTCGGCCGCCCCACCCGCGCGATCACATTGGCCATGGTGAAGGTCTTGCCGGAGCCGGTCACCCCGAGGAGGCACTGGAACCGGTCCCCGCGCCGGATGCCTTCCGACAGCTCACGGATGGCCTGCGGCTGGTCGCCGGAGGGCTGGTAGCGGGCATGGAGCCGGAAGTCGGCGCGGGCGGGGACGCTCATGGGCCGCCGAGTATACGGGGCCGTGCCCTTCCCCGCACCACGGGGACGGTGGACAGCGGGGGGCCCGAGCCGCCACAATCTGCCCTTCGCGCCGGGGTTGCCCCGGCTGCCGACAGAAGGAGCCCCCGCCCATGGCCGCCAAGAGAATCCTGTCCCTGCTCGTCCTCCTCGCCCTGGCGGCGTCGGCCCTCCCGGGCTGCGACGACGACGGCGGCTCCTCCGGCGACAACGGGGTCGAACCCGTCCGCGACGCGACCATCAGCGTGAAGCCGGGGGCCTGGGAGATCACGGTCGGATCCGCGGGGACCGGCACCGCCTGCGTGCCCTACGCGGATTTTCTCTGCGAGAGGTTCCCTTCCGACGGACCCTACGCCGAGATCGACCTGGACCAGCAGGCCCGGGTGTTCGGCTTCGACTGCGCCTTCACGGTGCGTGCGGACGGAACCATCCAGGGCTCCTGCGCGGCCGGCTCGCGCAGCGTCTTCACCTGTGTGGTGAGCTTCCCCGCCTTCCAGGCCACGGGAAGCGTTTCCGCGGGAGGCACCGCCTTCAGCGTGATCCTCCCCCTCAACGCACAGATGAGCCAGGGCTGTCCACGCGGGGCCGGGCCCTGCAGCTACCAGGTCATGGTGAGCGGAGCCTGGGTGGGCGAGGAATGCCCCCCCTCGGCCCCCGGCCCCGGCTCTTGGAGACCCTTGAATGCGCGCTACTGATCCCCAGCGGCAGACCCTGCGGCTTCTGGCCGCCGCGCTCCTGGTCCTGGGCGCCTTCGCCTGCGGCGACGACGACGGCGACACGATCCCTCCCGTCTCCGACACCATCGAGATCCGCAACGGCACCTGGCACCGCATCCGCAGCTACTCCGTGAGCGGCGCCGATTCCTGCTCGGCCCCTGCCCCGGACACCGCGGATGTCGTGCTCTGCACCTACGACCCCGGGGTGGGGAGCGACCCCTTCGGCCTCATCTGCGACATCGAGCAGACCGGCGCGGAGGTGGCCATCGCCTGCTCCGGGTCGCTGGACCTCTTCCCCTGCCGGATCGAGTACCACCTCGAGGGCTCGGGAACGGTCACCGACACGACCCTGGACCTCACCTTCCTGCGCTGGACCACCATGACGGCCCGCGAGGGAGCCGGGGAGATCTGCGACAGCCTCTACGCGGATCCCTGCACCACCACGGTGGTGACCAGCGCAAGCTGGACCACCGCGGAGGGGGACTCCGCCTGCGCCGAGGCCGACGCCCCCGCTCCGTCCCTGGAGCAGCTCCTCAACCGGATGGTCGGGGGGGGATCCCTACGCTGATCCGGGCCGTTTATCGCGTCATCACCCTCTCATCATCCCGACCCGAGGAGGACTACCTGCCATGAAGTGGACATTGCGCTCTGCGTTCGCGACCGCGATCGTGCTCACCGTCGCGCTCACCCTGGGCTGCGGCGGCGACGACGACGACAACGACGACGACGGCGGCTCGGGAGCCACCGCGCTGGAGATCGGAACCTACGGCGGCACCGCCGTGGTGTCCTATGTCGCCGGTAAGAACGAGTACTGCGACGAGTTCGGCCCCATCGAGTTCCCGATCAACGGCATTCCCGTCTGCAGCGGCGACGCGACCGACGCCACCGGGTCCCAGGGCTTCGACGATTGCACCTACAACGAGACCAGCTCCGGGGCCACCTTCTCCTGTACAGGCACCGAGCCCGTCGAAGAGACGAGCTGCACGGAGAACTACCAGGCCAGCGGAAGCGTGGAGATCCTGAGCAGCACCCGGATGCGCATCACCATGGACTACCGCAGCACGATCAGCGGGCCCGAGGGCTGCGCGGAGAGGACCGATCCCTGCACCATGCACATGGTGATCACGCTCAGCCGGACCAGCTCCCAGGTGGACTGCGACAGCGAGAGCCCGCGCGGCGTCCTCGATGTGCTGCGCGCCGGAGGGTTCGGCGGCCTGCGCTGACCC
>CAZWKH010000230.1:0-4293 GCA_964633885.1 uncultured bacterium
ATCAGAAGGGTGTCTCCTACGAGGTCAACTCGACCCTTTCCCTGTTCGGCGGAGGCCGGTTGGTGACGGTGGACAAGACCCCTCGTGGGGGCGTGAGCGACATCTCCGTCAATCCGACCGCGGGGTACGACGGCAGCTACAGGCCGGCGGATGAGTTTGCGTCCGCGGAAGCCGCCTCTCTTGGGGGGGTCGCTGGGCAGCTATCTGCCGCCGCCGCGCAGATGCAGGCGTTCACCACCATGGGCGCCGGCTCGTATACCCTCGCCCAGGTACAAAACCTTGGCTACATCTCCTCCGCCGCGAAGGCGCAGTACGAGGCGGCGCTTCACTCTCTCGGTTTCTCATCGGCGCAGGTGGCCACCATGAGCATCAATCAGATCAAGACCTATTTCAGTAGTGCCTCGACCCATTTCGCCGGGAACGCGGCTCTGATGAACGGGATCTCCGTGTTGACGCAGGACAGGGCCGTGGAGGTGAAGCAGACCGGTACGGGATTCGCGCCGATCCTGGGTGTGAATCTCACCTTCGACCCGAAGTGGACGGTCGGGCTCAAGTATGAATTCGCGACGAAACTGGAACTGGAGAACGACACGAAAACCGATGGGTTCGGCTCGTTTCTCGACGGCGCAAAGGTCCGGAACGACCTTCCAGCCCAGCTCTCCCTGGGCGTTTCCTATGCCGGCAGGCCGGGGCTTGTCCTGTCGTCGGGGGTGAACTACTACTTCGACCGGGACGCGGATTACGGCAGGGTGAACGCGGCGGGGGAAGAGGTGGAGAACAGCGAGGCCATCGACGCGAACTGCTTCGAGCTGGCGGCGGGCGTGGAGTACACCGTGAACGACAGGCTGCTGCTCAGTTCCGGCTACATGTTCGGCAGGACCGGCCTGAAGGAGGAGTATCAGTCGCTCACCGGGTTCAGCCTGGACTCGCATGCATTCGGGTTCGGGGGACAATACCTGATCACCCCGGACATCGCGCTCAACCTCGGGTGCTCGTTCATCCTGTACCGTGGGGAGGAGAAGGAGCGCCTGCGCTATCAAGTCATCCCTGTCGTGCCCCCCTATAATTCGGGCTTGGGGGAGCCGGAACCCACCGTGGTCACCGACGAATACTCGAAATCCGATGTGATCCTCGCCGTGGGCATCGACTACAGCATCCGCAGGTGAGGGACCGGCGGCCGCGCGCTGGAGAGGAGAGTTCAGCGGGTCGCGCCGGGGAGAGAAAAGTTCAGCGGGTAGTGCGCGGCCGCGCCCCGTCACCCCTCCAGCGCCTGGCGGAGATCCTCCCAGAGGTCTGCCTCGTCCTCGATGCCGATGCTCAGCCTGAGGAGCCCCTCGCCGATCCCCGCCTCCCGCCGCTCCTCGGTGGAGAGCCCGCGATGGGACGAGGTCGCCGGATGGAGCGCCATGCTCTCCACCCCGCCCAGGCTCGGCGCGCGCGCGATCACCTCGAAGCGGTCGAACACCCTGCGCGCCGCCTCGAGCCCCCCCGTCACATCGAACGCCAGCACCGCCCCGAACGCGCGCATCTGCCTCTTGGCGCAGTCATGCTGCGGATGGGACGGCAACCCCGGGTAATGCACCCGCTCCACACGCGGATGGGCCTCCAGCCGCCGCGCCAGCGCCAGGGCGTTCGCGCATTGCCGCTCCCACCTCACGGCCAGGGTCTTCACCCCCCGCTCCACGAGCCAGGCCGTCTGCGGGTCGCACATCGCCCCGACCACCCGGCGCTTGTCGCGGATCGCCGCCACCAGCTCCCGCCGCCCGCTCACCACGCCGGCTGTGAGATCGTCGTGACCGCCCAGGTACTTGGTCGCGGAGTGCAGCACCAGGTCGAACCCCGCGCCCCAGGCGTCCTGCCCGAGCGGGGTCATGAAGGTCGCGTCCAGCGCCGTCACCGGCCGGGGCGTACCGAGCCCCGCGAAGAGCGCCTGGAAGTCCACCACGCGCAGAAGAGGGTTGGTGGGAGACTCCACCAGCACGAGCCGCGTTTTCTCGCGCAGCCGCGGGCGCAGCGCGCCCAGCTCCTTGAGCGGCACCAGCTCGACATCGACCCCGCAGTCCGGCAGCACCGACCGCAGGAGCTCGAGAGTCCCGCCGTACATCTCCGCACTGGCCAGCAGGTGATCCCCGGCCCGGCAGAGGGTCATGGCCGTGAGCGCGATGGCGGCCATGCCGCTCGAGAAGAGGGCAGCGTCCTCGGCCTCCTCCAGCGCGGCGAGCCGGGCCTCCACCATCTGCCCCGTGGGATGGGCATAGCGGGCGTAGACCAGAGCGGGGCGCTCGCCGGTGAAGGCCGCGACCGCGTCGTCCAGGGTCGGGAGCGCGTAGACCGCGGCGGGAAAAAGAGGAAGGGCGAGGCCGCCCTCGATGGGGTGGCCTCGCCCTGCGTGAACGGATCGCGTCGAGGATCCGGGCTTCGGGTTCCGGGGCATCCCGTGTCCCCCGGCCCTGCCGCCTAGTTGGACCCGTACTTGGACTTGATCTTGCCCCAGGTGGAGTCTTCAACCGGAACGCCCAGGCAGTCCGTGTCCGGCTCCGTGCAGGGGTTGCAGCCCAGGTCGCTGCCGCTGGTCGAGAAGGTCACGAAGCCGGCGCGCCCGAAGGGCAGGTAGTCCGTGTCCGCGGTGCAGTCCGCGACAGCGAGCTCGGGCTCCGACTGCAGGTTGTTGTTCGGGGTGATGTAGAGGACATCCGGGCTGTAGGCGTAGACATAGAAGGCCCCCGCCACGGCATGGACCCCGTCGGTCCCGAGCACCGTGAGCTGGCAGGCGTCCACAAAGGACCAGGTGATGCGGTTGCCGCCACCCGAGATCGGCCATTCCCCGTCGGCGCCTGCGTTGGTGAACTCCAGGTCGCCGCAGAGATACCACCCGAACACATCGACCCCCGAGGCGTCCACATTGTCGTAGAGAACGCCGCAGGAGAGGCCGGCGATGCCGGTGTCGCTGTTCCCGCGGGCCACCACCAGGTACACATCGGTGTTCACGCCCACCGCCGCGTTGCTGACATAGTTGGAGCAGGGGATCCCCTCGGTGTTTGGGCTCCAGGTCGTGCAGATGGTCGTGGCCTTGGTGGTGTGGGCCTTGGCGTGGAGCGCGAAGACCGCGTCGGGGTTGGTCCCGGCCCAGGCCGGAACAGTCAGGACCGCCGCGAACGCAGCGGCGCAAAGAACCAGTAGTACTCGTTTCATCTGAGAGCCTCCTCCTCTCTAACCGGACGCAATCCGTTACACAAGCCCAGGAATGCCGGGCCATCGAGCGGGATGTCCTCGTACCTGTGGACCAAGCTAGCCATGGCCTGTGGAGACTGTCAAGTCGGAATGTCTTTGCCTTTGCGGGATTTATGCCCGATGGCCTTCTCCGGCCCCAGCAGCGCCCCCAGGATCGTGACCAGGGTGAGGAGATCGAGCAGATTATGCCGCAGGACAGGGACCAGCTCGGCCGCCGGACCTCCGCGCACGAAGGCGTGATAGCGCTCCGGGGCCTCGCTCCCAGGAACATCCCCTGCCCTCTGCCGGCCGGTGAGACGGGCCTCCAGGGTGGTGAGCCGGCAGTCGGGCAGGACATCCTTCCACCGGCGGCGCGCCGCGTGGAGCAGATCCAGGTGCCCGGCGGGAGGCTCCCAGGCAAGGCCATGGCGCACCGCCCGTTCGCGCAGGAAAGGCATGTCGTAGGACTTGCCGTTGAAGGTGACGAGGAGCGGGTGGCGGCGCAGAAGCTCGAGGCTCGCCTCCACCACGGATGCTTCCTCCCCATAGTCACGGGCGAGGAGCTGAACGAAGACCGGCCGGTCCTTCTCGAAGCGGAGCGCGCCGGTCAGGAATAGCGGGTTCCCGGAGAAGCCGCAGGTCTCCAGGTCCAGAAAGAGGGCCCCCTCCAGGCCGCGGCTCCCCACGCAGGCCGCCTCCCTCCCCTCCGGATCGGGCAGGGCCCCTGGAAGAAGCGCCCGCGCCGCCGCGGCCAGGTCGGGGGCCTCGGCGAGGGGCCGCTCGTGGAGCCAGTGCCTGCCGCGCGGGGTCGCGACCTCCATCCCCGGCACGAGGGACTCGATGGGAAGCGCGGCCAGGGTCCGCCGCGCCCTGCGCGGAGCGGGGGGCGAGGCCTCGGCGGGGGCCCGCCGTCGCGCGAGGTCCGAGAGCTTGCGGTGCCTATCGTCGCGGGTCATGGCTCACCGGCCGACCAGGGCTTCCAGGAGAAGCCGCGCCGCCCGCTTGTCGGGGATCGGGTAGGCGAGGCCAGCGTCGGGATCCTGGTGGATGGACGGGCGCAGGATCGGCAGACCCACGCAGGAG
>CAZWKH010000231.1:0-4290 GCA_964633885.1 uncultured bacterium
GAGCAGCGGGTCCACCTTGAAGTGGATGGCGTGGCCGTCGCCGTACACCCGCGACGCGGCGCGCCGCAGGACCTCCATGTGGTTCTCGGACAACCACTCAGCGGCGAACTGGTTGGGCACGCCGATGGTCAGCCTGTCGTCGTCGATGGAGTCGAATCGGATGGGGCGGAACCAGGTCTCAAAGGCCTGTTCCTGGACCCGGGAGCGCACTTCCTGCAGGAACATCCGCCAGTCGGGAGAGACGGGCTCTGTTGCCATGGACGGGGGACTCCTTTATGCCGGTTATCCACAGCGCCGCGCACAAGCCGAGCGCGCAGGCGCCGGTCAAGTTACGGTTCCTGGGGGCGTTTGGCGGGGTAGGAATCCCGGTGTGCGCCACCCCCCTTTCCACAGATGTGGAAAGGGCCACAACGCAAAGTCGAGCTAGGGTTTAGGATCTGACCGAAGGTGCCGGGGGCTCGGGGTTATCCACAGGAGCGGGCAAGTCGCGCGGGGGCGTCGCGTCTGGCCCCATAAACCCTTATGCTCCAGAAACTTAGAAGCAGTGAAGCCGGGGTCAAACCCCGGTTTCTAGCGTGGCGGCAGGATAGCACAGGCCCCAAAGGGCGCCAATGCGAATTCCTGGGGTTTATCAGCGACATTAACTATCTGCATTATAAAGAGTTACAGACATCTTTTCGCGTCCAGTCTTACTTGAAACGCACCCCCGCCATTTCTTGGCGGTATATTGCGTGGTGTTTGTCGGCCCCAGGGCAGTTCAGTGCCGGAATCGCGGCCGCAATGGAGGTCCCGCTCTCAGCTTGACTCCACCGGACCGGGATCGTACGCTCTTTCGTCCTGTTCCGAACCGGGCAGCCCATGCCGCCGAGGACCCGCCCCGGGGCCCTCTGGATCCACCCAACGACTCATGGGGGAGTACCGTGAAACGCACCTTTCAGCCTCACAACCGCCGCCGCAAGAAGAAGCATGGCTTCCGCTCGCGCATGAAGACGAAGGGCGGACGCCTCGTCTTGAAGCGCCGCCGCGCCAAGGGCAGAGCTCGGCTCGTGGTGTAGTGGTCCCAACGGGGGCCCGCCGAGAGGATTGCGACCAGGGCCTCGATCGGCGCCAGCGACTTCACCGAACCGGCGACTTCCAGCGCGTATACCGCGAGGGCGCTTCCTACCCGGGCCGGTTCCAGGTTCTCTTCGTTCTGCACGCTCCCGAGCTGTATCGCCAGGCCGGCTTCGTGGCCGGCCGCCGCGTGGGCAACGCCGTGCAGCGCGCCCGATCCAAGCGACTCATGCGGGAAGCCTACCGGCGCCTCAAGAGCGGACTCCCCGCCACGGGCCTCCACCTGGTGCTCGTTGCCCGCGCCGGCTGCGCCAAGGCAGGCGGGGCAGCCGTCGCGACGGACCTGGCCGCACTCCTGCGGCGGGCCGGCCTGTAATCCCAGCAAGCGGGCCTTCGCGGGCCCGAGGGATGTCGAGCTTGAACGGACAGGCTTGGATTCACTTCGTCCGCGGGCTTCCCGCGAGCAGCGCGGTTCTCCTGATCCGCGCATACCAGAGGCTCCTGTCCCCGCTCCTGCCGCCCAGTTGCCGGTGCTCCCCCAGCTGCTCGCAGTACGCCGTGGAAGCGATCCAGCGGTTCGGGGTCCTCCGGGGAGGATGGAAGAGCTTCCGGCGCATCCTGCGCTGTCACCCCCTTCATCCCGGTGGCTACGATCCCGTAGAGCGGGCCTAGCCGAGACGCCGTCGAGGAGTTCCATGGATCGTCGATTCTTCCTGGCGATTGTCCTCTCCGCTGTGGTGCTCATCACATTCCAGATGTTCCTGACACCGCCGGAGCCACCGCCTGAATCCACCCCCCGGGCGGAGACGGCCCCCGCGCGCGAGACGCCCCCGGCGGCACGGCAGCCGACGGAGTCGGAGAGCGGCGCCGTGGAAACCGCCCTGGTGGAGCCCGGCCCGGCCATGAACCAGGCCATGGCCGAGACGACGCTCGTCTTTGCCACGACGCAATACGCCGCGACCCTCACGAACCGTGGCGGCCGCATCCAGAGCTGGGGCCTCCCCGAATACGCCGGGATCGGCGGAAAGCAAGTGGATCTCGTCGGCGCCGAGCCGGAGGTGGGGATCCAGCTCGAGACGCCGGCCGGCCGGGTGGACCTCGGCGAGACCCTCTTCGCGACCCGTGAAGAGATCCTCCCCGACGGCGGACGGCGCATCACCTTCACCGCCGGGCTCGAGGGTGGGGCGCAGATCGCCAAGACCTACACCCTGCCTGCCAAGGGATACATGGCCGACCTCGACATCGCCATCTCGGGCGCCGAGGACGCGGTCGGATACCGGCTGACCTGGAGCAGCAGCGTGCCGCCGGCGGAGAAGAGCGCGAAGCTCGACCAGGACGCCACGGGGGCGATCGCGCTTCTCGGCAACCAGAAGGAAACCGTGAAACCCGGTGCCTTCCGCCGCGCTCCGGAGAAGGTGTTGGAGGGCAATGTCCGCTGGGCCGGGGTTCGCAACAAGTACTTCATGGCGGTGATGGTCCCCCCCGAGGACGCCACCAGCCGCGTCGTGGCCGTCGGGGATGCCGCGACGGGGAGGGCCGGCGCAGAGATCGTGATGCCGCTCCTGCGCGGCGCCGCCGCGGACCGCTTCCAGCTCTACCTGGGCCCCATCGACTACGACCACCTCAAGGACCTGGGCCACAACCTCGACCACGCGGTCGAGCTCGGCTGGAACATCTTCCGCCCGATTTCAAAGGCCCTGCTGTGGCTCATGATCTGGCTGCACGGGTTCCTCCCCAATTACGGGGTCGTCATCATCATCGTGTCCATCCTCACCAAGGTGATCTTCTATCCCCTATCGCGCACCAGCATCCGCAGCATGAAGGCGATGCAGCACCTGCAGCCGCAGATCAAGGAGATGCAGGCGAAGTACAAGGGGGACCCGAAGCGCGCGCAGGCCGAGATGATGAAGCTCTACAAGGAGAACAAGGTGAACCCGATGGGCGGGTGCCTTCCCCTCCTGGTGCAGATGCCCGTCTTCTTCGCGCTCTACGCGGTGCTGGCCAACAGCATCGCCATGCGCGGCGCCGGGTTCATCTGGTGGATGAACGACCTCTCGGTGCCCGACACCATCGCCACCGTGGGTGGGTTCTCGCTGCATGTGCTCCCGTTCCTGCTCTTCGTGACGACGATCCTTCAGCAAAAGCTCACGCCGATGTCTGCGGATCCGCGCCAGAAGATGATGGGATACATGATGCCCGCCGTGATGCTCTTCATCTTCTACTCCTTCCCGGCGGGCCTGAACCTGTACTGGACTGTGAACAACATCCTGACCGTGGCTCAGCAGTGGTGGATCCAGCGCGAAGAGCACCCGGTGACGGCGCGGGCGTGACTGCGATGAACGAGTTCCGGACGGAGTCCGGAGACGACATGCACGAGTTCTCCGGGGAGACGGTCGACGAGGCTCTGGCCGCGGCGCTGCTCGCCCTCAAGCTCACCGCGGACGAGGCGGAGGTCGAGGTGCTGGACGAGGGAGCCCGCGGCTTCCTCGGCCTGGGGGCGCGGCCGGCGCGTGTGCGGGTGGCCTCCCGCGCCCGCATGGAGCCGGCGGTGGAGAAGCTGGCCCGGGAGATGCTGCGTCTCATGCGCATCCCCGCCGAGATCTCGGTGCGGCCCACCGGACGCGGCGTGACGGTGGAGATCCGCAGCGGCGAGGCCGACGGCCTGCTCATCGGCCGCAAGGGCGAGACCCTCGGGGCCCTGCAGCATCTGTTGGTGCGCATGGCCGCGCGCAGGGCGAGCGGTGATGCGGGAGCGATCCTGGTGGATGTGTCGGGATACCGGGGCCGGCGCGAGGACCACCTGCGCGAGCTGACCCAGGAGCTGGCCGATCGCGTCCGCCGTACGGGACGGCGGGCGATGACGGAGCCCCTTTCCCCCGCGGAGCGGCGGGTCGTTCACCGTGCGCTCGACGAGGAAGCCGGCGTGGAGAGCCACGCTGCGGGTACGGGACTCCACAAGCGTGTGGTCCTCCTGCCGGCGCGACGCAGCGGGCAGGGCGGGGCCACCCCCTGAACGGGTAGGCGCATGATCGCCGGAACCACGGTCGATACCATCGCCGCACTCGCCACTCCTCCCGGAGCAGGCGCGCTCGCCGTGGTGCGCTTGAGCGGCCCGGAATGCATCGCCGTCGCGGCGAGGGTGTTCCGCGGGCGTCGCCCGCTCGAGGATCTGGCCGGCTTCGAGGGCGCCCATGGCTGGATCGAGGCTGACGGGGGCCCCATCGACGAGGTCGTGGC
>CAZWKH010000232.1:0-4261 GCA_964633885.1 uncultured bacterium
CGGTCCTGGGTATGGCCGCCCGCCGCGGTCTGGCGGCCTCCCTCGAGAACCTGCAGCAGTTCTCGGAGGCCGCCTCCGTCCACGAGGCGCTCCTGGCCGCCCAGGAGAGCGGCGCGCTCCGTGCCCAGGCGCAGCTCGACCTGGCCAGGGTGCTCCTGCGCGCGGGCGAGAGCGCAAGGGCCATGGCGATCTACGAGGAGCTCTCGCACAACCCGGATAACCCCATGGCGGCACAGGAAGCGCTGCTGCGCATCGCCGAGTTGAAGGCCGCGCAGGCAGGGTAGACCCGAACCTCCACGGATTCCTGTCTGCGCGGATTCCTGCCCCGGATCCTGCCCACCTCGGATTCGCGCCCCTTATCAGTTGTCGCATAATATCTATTATGTAAACCTAAACATCTGAGGGCCGACACGCCTGCTCAAGCGTGGATCCGGGCCCGGGGGCCCATTCTCCCCCAGGAGGCCCCCCGTCCCTGCCCTGGAGGCCGGCGGCTGTCTATCGCCCCGGCACGAGGTTCAGGAGTTTCCCCGGCACATAGACGGCCTTTGCCGGGTCCTTCCCGCCGAGGTGCTGACGCACATTGGGATCGGCCAGGGCCAGTGCGCGCACCTGAGCCTCGGCGGCGCCCACGGGGACCTCGATGCGGGCCCGCACCTTGCCCAGGACCTGCACGATGAGCAGGAAGCTCTCCCGCCGCAGAGCGTCCGGGTCGTGCCGGGGAATCGCCTCGCGGAAGATGCTCCCGCCATGGCCGGTCCGCTCCCAGAGCTCCTCTGCCACGAAGGGCGCCATGGGTGCGAGCAGCACCAGCAGGCGGTCCACCGCCTCCCGCAGCGCGGCGCCGTCGGCGCTGCCGGGCTGCGGCCGGAACTCCGGGTTCTGTACCGCCAGGGACATGGTGTTGACCAGCTCCATGAGGGCGGCGATCGCGGTGTTCATGGAGAACCGGTCCAGGTCCTCGTTCACGCGCTGGATGGTCTCGTGGGTCTTGCGGTGGAGCTCGCCGCCAGGGCCGCTCAGGTCTTCCGCCTTCACCGGCGTCCCCGGCCCGGACATCGCCCCGCCGCGCTCCACCGCGATCCGCCAGAGCCGGGACAGGAAACGGTAGGCGCCTTCCACCCCGCGGTCGTCCCACTCGGCGTCCTTGTCCGGCGGGCCGATGAAGAGCGTGTAGAGACGCACGGTGTCGGCGCCGTACTTCTCGATGAGGTCGCGCGGCGCCACCACATTGCCTTTCGACTTGGACATCTTTTCGAGACGCCCCGTCTTGGGGCTCAGCTTGCAGATCATGCCCTGGGTGAAGAGCCTGGCGAAGGGCTCCCGGAAGCCCACCAGCCCCTCGTCGGCCAGAAACTTCGTGAAGAACCGGGCGTACATCAGGTGCAGGATGGCGTGCTCGACCCCGCCGATGTACTGGTCCACCGGAAGCCATCGGTTCACGACTTCCGTGTCGAAGGCCTTCTGCGCGTCGCGCGGGGACAGGTAGCGCAGGAAATACCAGGAGGAGTCCACGAAGGTGTCCATCGTGTCGGTCTCGCGGGTGGCGGCCCCCCCGCAGACCGGACAGGCAGCCCGCTTGAAGGATGGATGCCGGGCCAGCGGACTGTCTCCCTTGGGCTGGAAGTCGGCGTCCTCGGGCAGGAGCACCGGGAGCTCCGTCTCCGGCACGGGCACCGTCCCGCAACGCTTGCAGTAGAGGATCGGGATGGGCGCGCCCCAGTAGCGCTGGCGCGAGATGAGCCAGTCGCGCAGGCGGTAGGTGACGGTGAAGTCTCCCTCTCCCCTCCCCTTCAGCCACTCGCCCATCGCCCGCATCGCCGCGTCGTTGGCCAGCCCGTCGAACTGCCCGGAGTGGACCAGCGTCCCGGGGCCGACATAGGCCTCCCTGAGCCCCTCGGCGCTCTCCCCGGCCGTGTCCGGAGCCGCCTCGGCGTTGCGGATGACCACCCGGATGGACAGCCCGTACTTGCGCGCGAAGGCGAAGTCCCGCTCGTCATGGGCGGGCACGGCCATGACCGCCCCGGTGCCGTATTCCATCAGGACATAGTTGGCCACCCACACCGGCACCGGCTCGCCGGTGACCGGGTTGAGCACCCGGTGGCCGGTGTCGAAGCCCACCTTCTCCAGGTCGGGGTCCGCCTGCCGCGCGGTGCGCTGGTTGCGCATCTGCTGCACCTCGGCCTGGATCCGCATCCTTCCGGGGTGGTCGGCCAGGAGCCGCTCCACCAGAGGATGCTCCGGCGCCAGCACGACATAGGTCACGCCGCCCAGGGTGTCGATGCGGGTGGTGAAGCACTCCACCTCGAAGGGCTCCCCGTCGCCGCGGAAGCGCAGGGTGACGCCGTCGCTGCGGCCGATCCAGTTGCGCTGCATGGTGCGGACCCGCTCCGGCCATTCGGTGAGGCCGTCCAGATCGTCCAGCAGCGCCTGTGCGTAGTGGGTCGTCTTGAAGAACCACTGCGAGAGCTGCTTCTGCTCCACGACGGTCCCGCAGCGCTCGCAGGCCCCGTCCACCACCTGCTCGTTGGCCAGCACGGTCACGCAGGAGGGGCACCAGTTGACGGGGGCGCTGCGCTTCTCGGCCAGGCCGCGCCGGAAGAGCTGCAGGAAGAGCCACTGGGTCCAGCGATAGTAGCCGGGGTGGCAGGCGGCGATCTCCCGCGACCAGTCCAGCCCTATGCCCCACTCGCGAAACTGGTCCTTGAACTTGCCGATGTTGTCGAAGGTCCACTGGCGGGGGTGGATGCCCCGCTGGATGGCCGCGTTCTCCGCGGGCAGCCCGAAGGCGTCCCAGCCCATGGGGGCGAGGACCTCGTATCCCTCCATGATCTTCCGGCGCACCACCACATCGCCGAGGATGTAGTTGCGGCCATGCCCCACATGGAGGTCCCCGGAGGGGTAGGGAAACATGTTCAGGCAGTAGTACTTGGGCTTGGCCGAGTCCGTGTCGCAGCGGAAGAGCCCGTCCCGCGCCCATCGCCCGGTCCACTTGGGCTCGAATTCCCGGAAGGGGAATCCCCGCCCGTAGTCGCCGCTTCTCTCTCCCGCGGCTCCGCGCTCTGCGCCGCCGCTTCGCTCACCCGCCGCCTTGGGTTCAACGCTGTCCACTTGCCCGCTCCCCTCGCGCCATGCGCGCCAGACGATCCGACTCCAGCCTGATGTACTCGGTCGCGGTCACCCTGCCCGCCTCGCCCAGGGCGGCCAGGCTCTCCTCCCTGCGCCCCGCGGCGAGGAGCGCCGCACCGTAGAAGAAGAGGGCCTCGTCGCGCCGGTCCCCCTCGGGGAACCGCGCGAGGTAGTCCTCCAGGCCCGCAAGCGCGGCAGCGTACTGGTGGGCGAAGAGATGGGTCAACGCCCCATCCAGCGCGACATCCCCCGCCAGTTCGCCCGCCCGCATGTCGGAGAGGGCCGCCACCCGCGCCAGGACCGTCCGCGCCTCCTCGTAGTCGCCCACCGCGATCAGCATGTCGGCGAGGGTGTAGAGGGCCTCCGCGTCGGCGGGGCGCGCCGAGGCCTCGGCGCGGGCCGCCCCCAGCGGCTCGCGGGCCGAGAGGAAGGCCGAGAGGAGCCTCGCGAACTCCTCCGGCGGCCGGTATCCCGCGATGCGTCCGATCTCCCGGCCGTCGCGGCCCAGGAGCACGGTCATCGGGAAGGAGCCGGCCCGCAGCATTGCCGCCAAGGCCTTCTCGCGGTCCCCGTCGAGGCGCACCGGGACCACGAAGCGCATAAGCTCGGCCACCCGCGGGTCGGGGAAGGTGGTCCGCTCGAGCTTGCGGCACCAGCCGCACCAGTCCGCCTGGAAGAGCACGAGCAGCGGCCGCCGGTTGACCAGCGCCTTCTCCAGGGCGACGGGGTAGCTGGTGAGCCAGGAGACGCCGCCCACCTGCTTCTCCCAGGGGACCTGGGGCGGGGCGGCGGATGCCGGAGACGCGGCGGGAGCGTTTCCCTGCACCACGGCGGGGGCCGCGGCGCAGCCCGCCCAAGCGGCGGGAGAGGCCCCCAGGACGGCGAGGGCGATCGCGGCGATGGGTGCGGCGAGGATCACGACTTCGACTCCGCGGTGAGGAGACGCGCAAGGGAAGCAAGGAGGATAGCAAATCGCGCCCGGAGCGGCGGGGGGCCTGCAGCACCGCGGGGCCGCTCCGCGCGACCGGCTCCGGGTCAGCCGCAGATGGCGAGGAGCGCCTCCTCGAGAACCACCTGCGGGTTCTTCCCGGTGGACTTGAGGCTGCGGTCCGCCTGGGCCAGGGCAAGGAGGCCG
>CAZWKH010000233.1:0-4227 GCA_964633885.1 uncultured bacterium
GGTGCTGGGGGCGTTCGCCGCGAATGGGCAGGTAGTGCGTGAGCAGGAACCCCAGTCCTCCTTCGCGGTAGCCGACCCGGATGGGCGCGCCGATCGTCCACGCCAGGAGCAGGGTCACCGGCTCTTCCTTGGCCGCGATCACGACATCGGGACGGCAGGCACGCTCGTCCCGGATCGCCCGGGTCAGGTCGCGCGGGGCGATCGCGACACGGCTGCCGCGCAGCCGCAGCGGAAGCTCGCGGACTGCGTCGGCTCCCGGCAGGAGCGCCGCCGACTCGCCGCGGCCCGCGCCCACGAGCAGCTCGATCCTCGCCTGGGGAGCCGCGCGCCGCAGCGCCGCAATGAGCGGCTGGGTGAGAACGACATCGCCCAACTGGTCCAGCTTGAGCACCAGGATCGAGCGCGCCGCGGAGAGGTCCGGCACTCCCAAGACCGGCCGGTGGAAGAGACCGCCCAGGGCGTCCAGGGTCGTGAAGAGTGCTCTCCATCGGCGGCGGCGATAGATATAGGCCGGCCGGGAAGGTTTTTCCCTGCGGACTTCACCCGGGAGGGGAACGGGGCCCATCGCAGCGCCGGTCATGGGGAGAGGATCGTGCCTCACGCCCTCCCGCGCAACGCCTCTTCGAAGGCGTCCACCGCGCGGGGCCAGGTGAAGCGGCGAATGGTCTCCAGCCCCCTCCGGGCCAGGCGGTGGCGGAGAGCGTCGTCTTCGATCAGCCGCAGGAGGTTCTCCGCCAGGGCACCGGGGTTCGAGGGTGGAGAGAGGAGAGCGGTCTCTTCATGGACCGCGTACTCGCGGTGCCCGCCGATGTCGGTGGCGGCCAGGGCGCATCCGCTCATCATGGCCTCGGCGGGAGGCAGGGGCCATCCCTCGGCGAGGCTGGGAGCGAGGAAGATGGAGGCCTCGTTGTACAGCCTGCGCAGCTTCGCAGGCGCCGGCCGGCGGTGGTACTCGCATCCGGGCGGCAGGTCCCGCGGACGGGGACCGGTCCCGAAGAGCCGGATCGTCGCGTCGGGATGACGCTCCCGGACATGTCGCAGAGCGAGGAGGCCGTCTTGCGTGCCTTTCCAGGAAAGGGTGTGATGGAGCATGAGGAGGGATGCGCGCCCGCGCTCCTCCGGCGGCCGGTCGGGACCGAAGGCGTCGAAGTCGAGCCCGTTGGGAATGTAGCGGCAGCGCTCGCCTAGCCCCTCGCCGATCTCCTGGAGCCAGTGCGCGATGACGATCTTCTCGAGGGGCAGCCTCCAGGTGGCCATCACGCGCTCTCCCGGGCCGGCCCAGGTCTCCAGATGCTGGATCAGGTAGAGCCTTTTCCCCTTGGAAGGGGGATAGCCCGCCGCCCATTCGGCGGTCTGCCATGCCGTGGCCACCACGGCGTCGCCGTCCGGGACATGCCGCAGAGCGAGGGAGGGAGCCCAGACACTGCGCACCCGCGGGTCCAGGCGGAACCAGGGAGCCGGGCCATGGGCTCCGGTCAGCCTGCGCGCGGCGTAGGATCCTGCGCGCCGGAAAGACTCCGGCGCCGGCAGGTCGTGCTCCGCGCGGCTGGTGTGCACCAGGGCGACTTCATGCCCGCGCGCGGCGAGGCGGTTGGCGTACTCGTAGGCGACCTTGAAGCCGCCGATGGGCTCGCGTCCGGGCCCGGGGAGCAGGAAGGAGACGCGCAGGGGAGCGGCGGTTTCCCCCGGTGCGGACATGGGGATCACCCCGCGCTGGCCAAACGCATGCGCTCCCGCATCTCGAGGCCCACCGCGATCAGCACGCCGATCAGCGAGGAGACCACCAGCGCCAGCCCGGTCATGAGCCCCCGGCGCGGAAAGCTGCGCCGATCCGGGGGCACGGCGATGTCCAGGACATCCACCGTGGTGACATCCTTGTTCTCCTTGATCCGGGCGGCCTCGAGCTGGGCGCTCAACAGCTCGAACACCTTCTCCTGCACCTTGAAGTCCCTGTAGCGGCGCGCGGCCTCCATCCCCAGATCGGGCACCCCCCCGAGCTGCCGGTCCAGCGCCGCCACCTCGGTCTCCTTGCGCGCGAGGGGACGCGCCCCCGGCGCGAGGGTGGCGCGCAGGAGCTCCAGCTCGAAGCCCAGAGCGATGCGCTGGGCCATCAGGTCCGCGGCGGCGCCCGCCGAGGCCGCCATGTCCGGCGTAACCATCATCCCGGGGCTCCGCCTCTGGAAGGCCAGGAGCGAGTCCTCGGCCTCGGTGAGCCTTTGCCGGGTGGCCTCGATGCGCTCCTCGACGAAGATCCTCGTGCGCTTGCCCTCGCCGGTCCGCAGCGCGCGGTTGAGCCGGTCGAGCTCCGCGACATAGGCGTTGGCCAGCCGGGCCGCGAGCTCGCGGTCCTCGTCCGTCACCGAGACCTGGATCACTCCGCTCGAGCCCAGCCGCACATCCGTGTTGCCGCGCAGCGCGCGCAGCGCCGACGCGGGCGTCTTGCGTTCGTAATGGCGCACGAGATCATGCTGCGCCACAAGGGTGTCCGCGATGGTGCGGCTCTTGAGGATCGCGACATAGACCTGCGCCGAGGTGGTGGCGCCGGTCAGGCCGAGCTGGGAGATGTCGAAGCGCTGGAGCAGGGTGCTCAGGCCCATGAGCCCATCCCCCTCGTTCTCGGGAGGAAGGATGGTGGTGACCGCGGTGTAGCGCGGGGTCAGGAAAAAGGTCACTGCGAGCACGGCCAGGGTCACGATCAACGAGTTCCAGAACAGGAACCGCCGGCGCCGCAGCAGCATGAGAAGGAGATCGCTGAGATCGCTCTGCGGCGCGGTCACGGGGAGCCTCTCCGGCGGGTTGCGTTCGTCAATTGCGCACCTGGTCGATGATGAGGACGATGGTGGCCACCTGGGCCGCAATGCCGAAGGCGTCCCGCAGCGCGTCCCAGTTCCCGCGCTGGTTCCTGCTCTTCTCCGGCACGAAGAGGATGTCGCCGGGGGCGAGCGGCCCCGCCTTGCGCGCCTCGGCGGCGGTGCCCTCGGGCCCGCGCAGGAGTCGGACGCGCCGCGTGTCGGCGTGACGCGTGGTCCCGCCGGCGGCGTCCAGGTAGTCCGAAGCGTCCCAGCCGGGCGTGTAGGCGTAGAACCCCGGGTGGGCCACCTCGCCGGCCACCTCGACCCCGCCCTGCGCCCTCGGCACCAGGATGCGGTCGCCGTCCAGGAGCAACGGATCCGCGCCGGCATCGAGGTCCAGGGTCATGCGCCCCGCGTCGGGGGACGCCGCGAGGTGGAGCCGCGCCTGCTCGGTGGCGGTGTACTCGAAGACCGGAGCGGGCTGGCGCAGGGTCTCGAGAAGCGAGGTGGAGTCGGGAGCGGTCCGGCGCACCAGAGTGACCCTCGTGGGCAGCGCGTCCGGCAGGAGTCCCCCCGCGGCGGCGATGGCGTCGCGCAGATGATGGGTTCCCAGGAGGATCGGGTAGTCGCCCGGATGGTTCACGGCGCCTTCCACCCGCACCGAAGCCGCTTCATGACGGCGGGGGACATGGGCCACGAAGACGCGGTCGCCGTCGGCGAGCGGCCAGAGGTCCTCGCCGCGCAGCACGCGATCCAGGGCCACGCGCAGGGTGTCGTAGCGGTCCGCGGCGCCCTCTCCGGCGGACTCGCGGAAGCGGGCCAGGAAGGCGCGGGTCGTATCCGCGTCCTCGGCGAGCCCGGCCCATTCCAGCACCCCGGCCAGGGTCTCGCCCTCGCGCAGGTCCCATACCCCGGGATGCTCCACCGCGCCGTGCAGGCCGAAGACGGGGCCTCGGCGGGGCACCACGATGCGGTCACCGTCCAGGAGGAAAGGGTTGCCCTCGAGGGAACCCGCGATCCGGAAGGCGGCCAGGTCCACCGCCGTTTCGCTCGCGGGGGAGCGGCGCAGGATGCGGATGCCGCGCACCGAGGCGCTGTCGAGGGTGCCGCCCGCCATGGCGATGGCCTCCGCGGCGCGGGTCGCTGCGGTGACGGTGTAGGCATCGGGCTTCGCGACCTCGCCCAGCACGAAGACCTTGAAGCGGCGGATCTCCTGGAGCCGCACCTCGACCTGGCTCTCGCGCAGCAGGGAGCCCAGGCGCGAGCGGATGCGGCGCCGTCCTTCGTCCAGGGTGAGGCCGCCGACCTCCACCGAGCCGTAGTCCCCGAGGCTCAACCAGCCCTCCGCGTCCACCGTGGAGAGGAGGGACAGAGTCGCCTTGCCGGTGGACTGGATGCGCAGGTAATAGCTGCGCGGGACCTCCCCGGGCGGATC
>CAZWKH010000234.1:0-4202 GCA_964633885.1 uncultured bacterium
CCCGGCTGTCCAGCAGGGTGAAAAGGAAGCTGTCCGGATCGGGCAGGTCGGCGATCCAGCTCAGCTCGAACGCCGCGGCCTGCCTCCGCTGCACGGCCTCGTTGAGTTCCAGCCAGCTCGCCTTGCGGACCTCGGGGTAGACATCCACCCGGGCGAGCATCGCCACGATGACGCTGTCGCGCACCTGGGCGTGCCGCGTGCGGCTCGCGGTGAGCAGCTCGAAGCGCAAGGGATGCGCGGGGCAGTAGCCGGCCTCGGCGAGCAGGCGCCGGGCCTCATGGATGTTGGAGGGCGGGATCTTGGACTCCGGCGAGTACCCCGGCATGCCGGGCGGGAGCAGGCCGGTCGGCACATGGAACCCCGCCCCGACGGCGCGGGACAGCTCGTCCCGGTCCAGGGCCATCGCCAGCGCCTTGCGCACGCGGACATCGTCGAAGGGCGGCGTGTTCACGGAGAAGCCGATGAAGTCCAGGCTCAGCTCGAGCCGCCGCACGACCGGATACTCGCGGTGGCGCATGAGCGCGGCCAGCTCGTTCTCGCGCACCTGGATGCCGTTGAGGACCCCGGCAAGGAAGGCCTGTTTGACCAGCTCCTGCCTCTCGCTGATCGCGTGGTCGAGTATCACGCTGTCGAGATGGGCGGGTGTGCCGAAGTAGCCCTCGTTGGCGATCAGCACCGTCCGGGTCATGGGATTCCACTCCGCCAGACGGAAGGGGCCCGAGCCCACCGGGTGCCGGGCGAAGCCTTCGGGCCCCATGCGCTCGATCTCCTCCCGCGGCACGACCTTCGCCTGGTCCATGGCCAGGACGGAGAGGAAGGATGCGTAGGGACGCTCCAGCCGGACGAGCAGGGTGAAAGGATCCAGGGCCTGAAGACCGCGGATGCCGGAAGCCCTTCCCGCCTCGAAGTCCTCCACCCCCTCCACGCGCTTCAGGTAGTCCTGGATGATGCCGGGGCTCACCTGCCGGGGGTCCAGGAGCCGGGTGAAGGAGTAGACGAAGTCGTCGGCGGTGACCAGGCGGCCGGTGTGGAACCGGGCGTTGTGGCGCAGCTCGAAGAGGTACTCGAGCCCGTCCGGGGACACGGTCCAGGACTGGGCGATGTCGGGCAGGATGTTCAGATTGGAGTCCCACTGCACCAGGCCGCTGAAGACCTGATTCACCACCGTGGCCTCGTAGGCGTCGTCGGTGAGAGCGGGATCCAGGGTGTGGGCCGGTTCGAGGGCCAGGCGGAAGGTGCCGCCGCGCGCGGGGTGCGGACCCGCCGCTGCGACATCGGGCGTGTCCTGCCCGGCGCATGCCGCCAGGAACAGCACGAGGAGGCAGGCGCCCGCAGGGCGCGCCCTTTTCAGCATTCCTTGGAGATCGCCCATGGCCGTTCAGCATCCCCCAATGTGCAGGCAACGATTCGACGCCATAGCCCATTCAGGTATCGTCGTTTCTGAGGGGTGGGTTTAGGGATCTCGGGAAACTCCGCAAGTTCCCCCGGAGGGCTCCGATAACCGGGGCAGGGGGGTTGCACCCGCGCCCCGGCCCGCAGGGGGGCGCCGGCCCGGTGAATGGTTGCGCCGGGCCGGCCGGAGGCGTAAAATACAGGCAGTTCACTCCAACCGCAGGGAGTTGTGGATGGCCCGGTGGATTGCCCCTTGGATCGTGATCGCCCTGGTGGCGGGCTTTGCCCTGCCCGCCGGCGCGGCCGTCCATGTGGTCAAGGTCCGGAGCACCGAGTTCTCCCCGGCATCCATCACCATCAGTAAGGACGATGTCGTCCGCTGGGAGCTGGAGGTCGGCGCCGGAACCCATGTTCTGGCCAGCGGCGAGGGTCCCGACGACCTCACGGCCGGTGAGGAGTGGGACAATGTCGTGGTGAGCGGCCAGCAGCTGTCGGCGGAGCGGACCTTCGACCGCACCGGGGTCTTCAAGTACTTCTCCCGGACCCGGCCCAGCCTGACGGGGACGATCACCGTCCAGTACAGCCCGGCCGATGTCGACCGCCAGACCTGGGGCTATCTCAAAAAGATGTTCGAGGGAGCGGCCAAGACCAGCCGTTAGCGCTCCGCCTCGCCGCGCTCCATCCCTTCCCCCGCGGATCCCCGAGAGAGCCTTTCCGCCACTTCCATGTTCGTGGGCAGCAGGTCCCAGCTTCCCAGATCGGACAGTTCCACCCACTCCACGGCGGCCACCTCGACGGGGCGCGGCGCCCCCCAGGCGCACTCGACGAAGTAGAAGCACACCCGCACCGGCAGCCCCCCCGGCCGCGCGTAGTTGACCTCCGCGTAGGGATCCAGGACCCGGATGCCGAAGCCCATCTCCTCCTCGAACTCGCGGATGAGCGCGGTCTGCGGGGACTCGCCCTCCTCGACCTTCCCACCGGGAAACTCCCAGCAGAGCGGGAAGGATTGCTCCGGCGTTCGCTGGGAGAGGAGCACGCGTCCCCCCGTGACGAGGATGCCCGCCACCACCTGCATCGGCTCAGGGCTTGCGGTCATGGTGCTCCTCGACGGGTTCCGGGGGCTGCCGCCCCTTGCGCGGCAGAGGAGTCCCCTCTCGGCGGCGGGGCTGTGCATCGGGCGGACGGGACCATAGCCCCGCAAGCCATCCCGGGACAAGCCCGCGCCGTCCGGCTAGACTCCCGCCATGCGATCCCCCACCCCGCCCGGCCAGCCCCGCGGCGCCGTCTCCTGGGCGCTCTACGACCTCGCCAACACGATCTACTCCATGAATGTGATCAGCCTCTACTTCTCCCAGTGGGTGACGGTGGATCGCGGGCGCGAGGACCTCTGGTACGGCGCCTTCTACGGGGCCTCCATGCTCGCGGTGGCTCTCACCCTCCCCTACCTCGGACTCTGGTCGGACCGAGGCGGCCGGCGCCTCGTCTTCCTCGGCCTCTTCACGGGAGTCGCCGTGGCCGCCACCGCCTCCCTGAGCTGGCTCACGCGCATGCCGGGCACTGCAGGGCTCCTCCTCGCCCTGACCGTCTTCGCCCTCTCCAACTACGCCTTCCAGGGCGGGCTCGTCTTCTACAACGCGCTCCTCCCCTCGGTGAGCGCCCCCGGGACCCGCGGCCGGGTGAGCGGGCTCGGGGTCGCCCTGGGCTATGTGGGTTCCTTCGTGGGGATGCTGCTGGTGGTGCCCTTCGTCGAAGGGCGCATGCCGCTGGTCGACGCGCGGATCCCCTGGGTCGAGGCGGGCGGCCGGACGGCGGCCTTCCTCCCCTCGGCGATCCTCTTCGGCCTCTTCGCTCTTCCCATCTTCTTCCGGGTCCGGGAGCACCGAGGCATCCCCGGCCCCCGCCCGAGCCCTCGGACGGCCTGGGCGGAGATTCGAGCCACCCTGGCCGACACCCGCCGCTACCCCGGGGTGCTCCGGTTTCTCGGCGGCAACCTCCTGCTCCTCGACGCGGTGCACACCGTGATCCTCTTCATGGCGGTCTACGCGCAGAAGGTGCTGGGGCTGCCCGACACTGCCAAGGTGGTCTTCTTCATGCTCGCCACGATCCCCGCCATCCTGGGCTCCTTCGCGACGGGGTGGATCGCCGACCGGATCGGCCCGCAGCGCACACTGTCCGCGACGGCGTGGCTGTGGGTGCTCTGCCTGCTGGTGGTGGCGGCGGTCCCGTCGAAGGAGGTCTTCTTCGTCATGGGAGGGATCATCGGCGCGCTGCTCGGCGCCGTGTGGACCGCGTCCCGCCCGCTCCTCCTGTCCCTCACGCCGCAGGGCGAGGAGGGCCGTCTCTTCGGCCTCTATGCCTTCTGCAACAAGGCGGCGGCGATCGTGGGGCCGCTGCTCTGGGGTCTCATCGTCCTGGTGGGCGCGCCGCTCGGCACGGCCAGATACCGGCTGGCGGTCGCCATGCTGGCCCTGCTCGCGGCGGGAGGCGCGTCGCTCCTGAGGCGGGTGCCGGATCTCAGGGTGCGGCCGGGTGGGGCATAGAGTCGGGGGCGACGGGCGTGGGAAGCAGGAGCACGAAGCGGGAGACGGCGTCGATGTCCCGGGGGGCGAGGGAGTCCGCGAAGCCCTTCATCTTCCCCTTGCCGCGGGCAACGATGTCGCGGATGCTCTCGATGCGCGTGGTGTCGCGGAAGGCCGCGCCGGCGCGGTCCACCGGGCGCCCGGCGATGCGCGAGGCCTTGCGGCCTGCGCCTCCCGCGCCGTGGCAGCGCAGGCAGAGGCGAGCGTAGGTCGCGAATCCGGGGAGGCCGC
>CAZWKH010000235.1:0-4165 GCA_964633885.1 uncultured bacterium
CGGGAGGCACCGCTCCGGAGGCCACCCCTTCGAGCAGGCGGCGCAGGGTCTCGGGGTTCACGCCGCAACCTCCGGCGCCGCCGCGGCCGGCTCCCCGGCCGGTTCTGCGGCGGCCCCACCGAGGGACCGGCGGTACTCCTCCAGGAGGGCGATCACCCGCTCCCAGTCGGTCTCCCGGAAGAGGAGCGGCCGCAGCTTTGCGGCGCGGGGGAAGCCCCGCAGGTAGGCGGCCAGGGTCTTGCGCATCTCGTGGAGGCCGTGGGGCAAGCCCCGGCGCGCCACCGCGCGGCGCAGGTGTTCCTGGGCGAGGTCGATCACCTCGTCGCGGGAGGGCCGGGGAAGATCGATTCCCCGCTCGAGAAGCGCCCTCGCTTCGCGGAAGATCCAGGGATTGCCCATCGCGCCGCGTCCGACGAGAACGCCGTCGCAGCGGGTCTCCTCGATCATGCGCAGCGCGTCGCGCGCGCGGCGCACATCGCCGTTGCCGATCACGGGAATGGAGACCGCGCGCTTGAGCCGCGCGATGTCGTCCCAGTTCGCCCGCCCCTCGAAGCGCTCCTCGCGGGTGCGGGCGTGGATGGCGATGGCGGCCACCCCGGCGCGCTCGAGGGTCGCGCCCAGGGATTCGATTTGGGAGGACGCGCGGTCCCAGCCACTGCGGATCTTGGCCGTGACCGGCACCCCCGATCCCTCCACCACCGCCCGGGCGAGGTCGGCCAGGAGCGGCTGGTTGCGCAGGAGCGCGGCCCCCGCCTCCTTGGTGATGACCTTGGGCACCGGGCAACCCATGTTGATGTCGATGAAGTCGGGGCCGAGGCCGGTCAGGATCGCGGCCGCGCGGCCCATGCTCAAGGGGTTCGCCCCGAAGAGCTGCATCCCGATCGGCCGCTCGCTTTCCTCATAGGCGAGGTAGCGGCCGGTGCGCGCGCCGCCCCGGACGAGCCCCTCGCTGCTCACCAGCTCGGTCACGACGAAGGCGGCGCCCAGCTCGCGGCACAGGCCGCGGAACACGGGCTCCGTGTAGCCGGCCATGGGGGCGAGGCCCACCACGCCGTCGATGCGAAGGGTGCCGATGGTGAGAAGGTTCATGGCTTCGATGGCTGCGCCGCGCGCCGGATGGCGGCGGGAACCGAAGGAGTCTACCACCGCGGTTCCGCCGCGTTCGGGGCCCCGGGAGACCCCGGGTCAGACGAGCCCGCCCTCGGCGCGGCGGCGGGCCAGCCGGGGCTCCACGGCCTCCAGCACCTGCGCCGCGAGCTGCGGCTTGGGCACGGTGGCGTCCAGCACGACGAAGCGCTCCGGCTCTCGGCTCGCGAGGGCGCGGTAGACATCCCGCACCACCTCGTGGAACTCCCTGAATTCGCGGTCGAACCGGGTCACATCCCCGCCTTCCCGCCCGCGCTTGCCCACCCGGGCCAGAGTCTCGTCCACGGGCACATCGAAGAGGATCGTGAAGTCGGGGCCGATCCCCGAGGTGGCCAGTTCGTTGACCGCGGCCACCCGCTCGATCCCCATGCCGCGGCCCCCGCCCTGATAGGCCAGGCTCGCGTCGCTGAAGCGGTCGCAGAGCACCACTTCCCCCGCGTCCAGGCGGGGCAGGATCCGCTTCTGGAGATGCTGGGCGCGGCAGGCGAGGAGCATGAAGAGCTCGGTTTCGGGGACCGGGACCTCGCCCTCGGTGCCCAGCAGCAAGTCCCGCAGGGCTTCCGCGAGGGGAGTGCCGCCCGGCTCGCGGGTCACATCCACGCGATACCCCCGCTCCAGGAGCGCCCCCTGCAGGAGCCGGACATGGGTGCTCTTGCCGCTGCCCTCCGTCCCCTCGAAGGTCAGGAAGAACCCTCGGGGGACGCCGCTGGAGGCGCGGGCGCGTTCGACCGGGACCCGCATCATGCCCGGGTCCGGGACTGCACATGCAGCACGCGCTGCAGCGAGGTGAAGAAGACGAGGGGCGTGAGGATCCACAGCGCGACCTTGAGACCGACTCCGCCCACGAAGCAGGCCAGGAGGAGGAGCACGAGCCGCTCGGGGCGCTCCATCATGCCGACCTGGCAGTCCACCCCCAGGCCCTCGGCGCGGGCCCGCGTGTAGCTCACCAGGAGTGACCCGCCGGCGGCGAGGAAGGTGAGGAGCGCGTAGAGGGTGGAGGGCTCCAGGCGGGTGTAGTAGACCAGGAGCCCCGCGAAGAAGAGCATCTCCGCGAGGCGGTCGCTGGTGGAGTCGAAGAAGGCGCCGAAGGGGTTGGCCACCCCGTTGTGCCGGGCCACCGCGCCGTCCAGCATGTCGCAGAGCCCGCCCAGGAGAAGGGCGAGACCCGCCAGGCGGAAGCGGCCGAGTGCGAGCAGCCATCCGGCGAGGGCCATGGCGAGGAGCCCCGCCACCGTGATCAGGTTGGGCGAGACATGCAGGGCGGCGAGGACCCGCGCCACCGGGGCCAGAGCCCGGCGCCCGAGGTCCTTGGCCGCGCTCTTCACGCGCCCGCTCCCGCGCGGGCCCCGGTCCTCGCGGCGAAGACCTTGCGCAGCGCGCGGATCGCCTCCTCGATTCCGGCGTCGTCCACATCCAGGTGGGTGACCATCCGGATGCGGGCGGCGCCGAAGCCAAGGACGAGCAGCCCCTCGCGCCGCAGGCCTTCCGCCACCTCGCCCTGCAGGCGGCCGGTGGCGGTGAAGTCGGCGATCACGATGTTGGTGTCGACCGGAAAGACCTCCACTCCGGGGAACTCGCGCAGGGCGTCCCCGATCCGGGCCGCACGCGCGTGATCCTCGGCGAGCCGTTCGCGGTGGTGGTGCATCGCGTGCAGCGCGCCCGCGGCGACGATGCCCACCTGCCTCATGCCCCCGCCCAGCCTCTTGCGCTGGAAACGCGCCTGCTTGATGCGCGCGCGGGTCGAGGCGACGGCCGAGCCGATGGGCGCGCCGAGACCCTTGGAGTAGCAGACGGAGACCATGTCGGCGCCCGCGGCCAGCTCGGCCGCCGCACGGCCGGTGGCCGCCGCGGCGTTCCACAGCCGCGCTCCGTCCAGGTGCACGAGGAGACCCAGGTCGTGGGCCGCTTCACAGGCCGCGTCGAAAGCTTCCGGCGGCCAGACCGCACCTCCCGCCCTGTTGTGCGTGTTCTCCAGGGCCACCGCGACCAGGGGCGCGTAGTGCACATCCTCGCCCCGCACCGCGGCCCGGATCTGCTCGGGCGAGAGCATGCCGCGCCGTCCCGGTACCACCCTCAGGGTCACGCCCCAGAGCGCCGCCGGGGCTCCGGCCTCGTAGTTCCAGATGTGGCAGCCCTCGTCGGCGAGCAGCTCGGTGCCGGGCGAAGCCACGATGGACACCGCGATCTGGTTGGCCATGGTTCCAGAGGGGACGAAGAGAGCCGCCTCCTTGCCCAGCAGCTCCGCGGTCTCCTCCTCCAGACGGCGCACGGTGGGGTCGTCGCCCAACACATCGTCCCCCACCTCCGCCTCGGCCATGGCCCGGCGCATCGCCGCGGTGGGGCGTGTGATGGTGTCGCTGCGCAGGTCTACCAATGGGGTCATGTCAACGCCTCGGGCGGGCGGCGGAAACACCGCCGGCGGGAAAAAAAAGACGAACCGACCCGAGCGGGAACCGGGGGTTCGTGCCTCGACCGGAAGCCGCGCCGTCGAGCGACGGCGCGGCACAAGCCCTCTCGCGGTCGGGCGGCGCTTAGACCGAGGTGGAGTGCGCGCCGGCGGCCGTGTGTCCCGGGTCCGAGTCCAGGGAGGCCACGCGATCCTTGAGCTCCTTGGACACCTTGAAGACGGGCACCTTGCGCGGCGGGACATGAACCGCATCCCCCGTGCGCGGGTTGCGCGCGGTCCGGGGCTTGCGGTCCTTTACCTTGAATGTGCCGAACCCGCGGATCTCGATGTGCTTGCCCTGCACGAGCGCCCGCGACACAGCTTCCAGGAACTCGTCCACCGTATCGGCGACATCCTTCTTGGTGAGCCCGGTGCGCTGGGCGATTTCATCCACGAGATCTGCCTTCGTCATTCGGAACCTCCTCTGCCCCGTTCCGGGGTCTACCCCGGCTTGGACGGTAACCGGACTGTCGCGGTGGATGGATGCACCAACGGCCGACCGACACCCCGTCCGCGGACGTATCTTGGCGGAATCTACACGGTTACCCCATCCCTGTCAAACGGGGTCGCCGC
>CAZWKH010000236.1:0-4157 GCA_964633885.1 uncultured bacterium
TTCAACGCGGCGATGCGGGAGATGAACGCGGTGATGGACGAGATGGAGGGGATCCTGGCGCGGCAGAAGCGGTAGGGGCGGCACCGCGGCACGACGCGCCGCAACTGCAAGCGTTGACCATGCTTCCGCCGCTCTGATAGCGTTTTGCCGTGAGGGGCCGGTCGTCTCGCGCTGCGGACCGGCCCCGCCCCCCCTATCCCGGAGGTGCACCATCAAGGCCCTCATCCTGAGCGGCGGCAAGGGAACCCGTCTGCGCCCCATCACCTTCACGAGCGCCAAGCAACTCGTGCCGGTGGCCAACAAACCCATCCTCTACTACGGCATCGAGGCCATCCGCGACGCCGGCATCACCGATGTGGGGATCGTGGTGGGGGACACCCACGAGGAGATCCGGGCCGCGGTGGGGGACGGCTCGCGGTTCGGCATCCGTACGACCTACATCCGCCAGGATGCCCCGCTCGGGCTCGCCCACGCGGTCAAGGTGAGCCGCGACTACCTGCGCGACGACCCCTTCGTGATGTTTCTCGGCGACAACCTCATCAAGGACGGCATCACGCCGCTGGTCCGGGAGTTCGAGAAGGAACGCCCCAACTGCCAGATCCTCCTCGCCCACGTCAAGAACCCCCAGGAGTTCGGCGTGGCGGAGCTCGCCGGCAACCGGGTGGTGCGGTTGGAGGAGAAGCCCCGGCAGCCGCGCTCCGACCTGGCCCTGGTGGGCGTCTACATGTTCGACTCCGGCGTGTTCGACGCGGTGGACGCCATCCGGCCCTCGGCCCGCGGCGAGCTGGAGATCACCGACGCCATCCAGTACCTCATCGACCAGAAGAAGGATGTGCGCAGCCACATCATCGACGGCTGGTGGAAGGACACGGGCAAGCTGGAAGACATGCTGGAGGCCAACCGCATCGTCCTCACCGGCATCGGCACGCGGATCGAAGGCGAGGTGGACGCCCAGAGCCGCCTCGAGGGGGACGTCGTGATCGGCCCCGGCAGCCGCATCGTCAAGAGCACGCTGCGCGGCCCACTCATCGTCGGGCGCAACTGCGTCATCGAGGACGCCTTCGTCGGCCCATTCACCTCGCTCCACGACGGGGTGGTGATCCGGGGGAGCGAGGTGGAGCACTCCATCCTCCTCGAGAACGCCAAGGTCATCGGGCTGGGCCGGCGCATGGAGTCGAGCCTCCTCGGGCGCTCGGTGGAGATCCTGCGCAGCGAGGGGCGTCCGGCCACCTACCGCTTCCTGGTCGGGGACCTGGGCCGGATCGAGGTCTGCTAGTGCGCATCTTCGTGACCGGATGGGACGGGCTTCTGGGCTCGGCCCTGGTGCCGGTCCTGCGCGCCCGGGGCCACGAGGTGCAGGGGATGGGGGTGGCAGACGCGGACATCGCAGAGGCCGTCTACCTGAGAGAACGCCTCGGCGCGTTCCGCCCAGAGTGCCTCGTCCACCTGGCGGCCATGACCGCGGTGGACCGCTGCGAGAGCGAGCCGGAGGAGGCGTTCCGCGTCAACGAGGAGGGCTCGCGGGTGGTGGCCGCGGAGGCCGCGCGCGCGGGCGCCCGGGTGATGGCCCTCTCCACCGACTATGTTTTCGACGGCTTGAAGGGCGCCCCTTACCGGGAGGAGGACTCCGTCCGGCCGCTCAGCGTGTACGGCCGGAGCAAGCTGGCGGGCGAGCGGGCGGTGCGCGCGGGAACGCAGCACTGGGCGATCGTGCGCAGCGCGTGGCTCTTCGGTCCCGGAGGGAAGAACTTCGTGGACACCATCCTGGGTCTGGCCGCGGAGCGCGACGAGATCGCGGTGGTGGACGATCAGACCGGGTCGCCGACCTATGCCCCGGACCTGGCCGGGGCCCTGGCCGCGCTGGTGGAGGCCCGCGCCGAGGGGACCCTCCACCTGGCCAACTCGGGAAGCGCCACCTGGTGCGGGCTCGCGCGGGAGGCGGTGCGCCTCGCCGGGGGAGACCCTGCCCGCATTCGCGGGGCGTCCACGGCGGAGATCGCCCGGCCCGCCCCTCGCCCCGGATTCTCCGTGCTCGATTGCTCGCGGGCCAGGATCGGCCACGGCGTGACACTGCGTCCCTGGTGCGACGCGCTCGCTGCATACCTTTCGGGTCGGGCGGGCGCGGCCCGCCCGGCAAACGAGGAGACACCGTGAATCGGGATCAGCTGCTGGCCCTGGTGCAGATGGAGTTCGAGGAATCGGCGCAGGTCGTCCGCCGCATGGCCGACGAGCAGGCCGAGGTCATCCTGCGGGCGGCGGCGATCGTGGAGGAGTCCCTGCGGGCCGGCGGGACCCTCTTCACATGCGGCAACGGCGGGAGCGCAGCCGACGCGCAGCACATCGCGGCCGAGCTCTCGGGACGGTTCTACCTCGACCGCCCAGGCCTGGCCGCGATGGCCCTCACCGTGAACACCTCCGCCCTCACCGCCATCGGCAACGACTACGCGTTCAGCGAGGTCTTCTCCCGCCAGCTCGACGGGCTGGGCCGCAAGGGGGATGTCCTGCTCGCGATCACCACCAGCGGCCGGAGCGAAAACACCGTGCAGGCGGTCAAGAAGGCCCGCGAAAAGGGCATGAGCGTGCTGGGCTTCACCGGCGCGCTGGGCGGCAACTTCGCCGCGGTCTGCGACGCGGCGCTGGTGGTCCCGAGCGAGAATGTGGCCCGCATCCAGGAAGCGCATATCTGCGCCGGGCACCTGGTGTGCCAGCTCGTGGAGCAGGCCTTCTTCGGAGGGGAGGACGAATGACGGTTCGCGACGCGATCCAGCTCCTGCGCCCCTGGCAGTGGACGAAGAACGGCATCGTCTTCGCGGCCCTCGTTTTCTCCATGCACCTGCTCGATCCGTCCTTCGCGTTGCGGGCGGTCGCGGGGTTCGTGGCGTTCTGCCTGGCCTCCTCCGCGATCTACGCTCTCAACGATGTGTGCGACGCGGGACGCGACCGCCTTCATCCCGCCAAGAAGTCGCGGCCGGTCGCCGCGGGGCGCGTGCGTCCCGGCGCCGCCGTGGGCCTCTTCGCGCTGCTCCTCGCGGCCTCCATCCTGATCGGATGGCGGCTCGGCGCCCCTTTCCTGGCCGTGCTGGCGCTCTTCTACCTGGTCAACACGAGCTACTCGCTGCGGCTCAAGCATGTCGTGATCCTGGATGTCCTCCTGATCGCGGTCTCCTTCGTTCTGCGGGCGATCGCGGGTGTGATGGCGCTGCGCCCGCTCGACGCGACCATCGAGATCTCGCCTTGGCTCCTGGTCTGCACGCTCTTCCTCGCGTTGTTCCTGGGCCTCGGCAAGCGCCGCCACGAGCTCTCGCTCCTGGAGGCGGACGCCTCCGGGCACCGCGCGACCCTGCGCCAGTACTCGAAGGGATTCCTGGACCAGCTCATCACGGTGGTCACCGCGGGGACGCTGCTGGCGTATGCGATCTACACCATCGCCCCCGGCACGGTGAGCAAGTTCCACACGCCGTCCCTCGTCTACACGATCCCCTTCGTGCTGTACGGCGTCTTCCGCTACCTGTACCTCATCTGGGAGCGCGAGGAGGGGGGGAACCCGAGCCGCACTCTCTACCGCGACCTGCCGATCCTCCTCACCACTCTGGGCTGGCTCGTCACCGTGGTGGCGGTGATCTATGCCGGCCGGCTCTGATCCCGCGCGGGAGGCCTGGGACCTGCGGGCCGAGGCGCCCGCCAAGCTGAACCTCGCCCTGCATGTCGCCGGACGGCGGGCGGACGGCTATCACGAGCTGCGCACCGTGTTCCAGGCCGTCGATTTCGCCGACCGCCTCTACCTTCGGGACCGGCGGGAAGCGGGGATCGCATTGCGCGTGTCGGGTGAGGAAGCCGGGGCCGCGGGCCCCTCCGAGGGGAACCTGGTGCGCCGCGCGGGTGAGCTTCTGGCCCGCCGGAGGGCCCCCGGACGCGGGGCCGAGATCCATCTCGTGAAGAACATCCCCGCCGGAGGCGGGCTGGGCGGGGGCTCCAGCGACGCGGCGGCGACCCTTCTCGCGCTGGAGCGGCTCTGGGGCCTGGGCGCGGACCCCTCCGAGTCCGCCCGGCTGGCCCTGGAGCTGGGGTGGGATGTGCCCTTCTTTCTCCTGGGGGGAACGGCATTGGGAGAGGGGCGGGGGGAGCGCCTGACCCCGCTGCCGGCTCCGCCTGACTTC
>CAZWKH010000237.1:0-4157 GCA_964633885.1 uncultured bacterium
AGTCTTCGGCCTCAAGGGCCGCGCAATCCTGGATGATGACAGCGGCCATCTGACCGGACCCGGAAGCATGAGCCAGCCGCTGGTCATTGCGCTTGCAAGTCTTGCCGTGGCAGTGCTTCTGCTTGCCATCCTGGTCGAACAGACGCGCCATGCGCAACCCGCGCTCATGCTCATGGCTGCAGCTGTGCTTGCCATGACTCTGCTCGCCTGGTTCAGTGCAGGCCTTTCGCCGCTCGCTCCGATCGCCGGGCTGCTGATGCTCATCGTGTTGATGGCGTGGCCGGAAGTGGCCTTCCATACACTGGCCTTCGATGAGCGCGGGTTCTGGTCAAGCGTGCCGGGTCCCGGTGCGGGCCACTTCCTGTCCTGGATGCTTGCTGGCGCCGTTGCCGCCGCCCTGGTGGGCGTTGCGGGAAACCTGCGGCGAAGCGTGCCTCTCGCCTGGGCTGTTCTTGCGGCAGGTGGCGCATTCTTCTTCACCTGGGGTGCCTGGGCGCGGGTCGACATGCTGCTGTCGGACACGGCCTGGAGCCTTTCAGCGCTGGCACTCGCGGCCATTCTGCTGGCTGGTGCTTGGCTGTCGCGCGATGCCCTTGCGGGTCAGCCGCGCAACACCGCGGCGGGCGTGCTCGCTGCAGGTGCGGCGGCGGTGCTGGTTGAGACGCTGTATGTGATGGTGGTGACCGCGCGCACCCCGGAGCGGCAGGAGGACTTCTCGCCGGCCCATGAGGCCGGGCGCCGGCTCTCGGGCAAGATCCGCTTCCTCCTGCCGCTGGCCTGGACCATGGTCCTGGGAAGCGTCACCAACCCGCTCATCAACGCGATCATCGCGCGCACCCCGGACCCGAGGCAGGGACTCGCCGTCTACTCCGTGGTCGCCTCCCTGGTCTGGTTTCTGGCCAGCTCGGTCCTGCGCTACTCCAGCGTGACCATCGCCCTGGGCACGACGCGCACCAACCTGCGGCGGCTGGAGCGGTTTCTCTGGCGCTATGTGGGGGGGGTCTGCGCCGTGGTGTTCCTGGTCACTCTCACCCCCGCCGCCGATGTCCTGCTGGAAAAAGTGATCGGTCTGACGCCGGAGATGGCCGCGCGGGCCCGCCTGCCCTTCGCGCTCCTCTCGCTGCAGCCCCTGGTGGCCGGGTTCGTGGCCTACCAGCAGGGCATCCTCACCCGCAGCGCACACACCGCGGCGGTGGGATTCGCGGGGGCGAGCCGGATCGTGGTCATTCTGGCGCTGGGAGGGATCGGGATCCTGGCCGGGCTGCGCGGCGGGCTCCTCGGCGCGATCCTCCTGGGCACCGCCTTCCTCGCCGAACTCCTCACCCTGCTCGCGCTGCGCCGCCAGCTCCTTCTGGCGTGGCGCCGGGCGGTGCGCGCTTGAGCGGGGTACCCGAGGCCGGTATCCTCATCGCGCCCCGAGCATGAAAGGAAGACGACCCGTGCGATCCTTCGCCGCTGTTCTCCTCTATGCGCTCCTGGTCCTGGCCCTGCAGATCGCCGGCGCAGTCGCCCCGACGCCGGTCAACTGGGGGGTCCACCACTACGGCTTCCTCCCCTCCATCTGGCTCTGGGCAGGCGCCGTGGGGGCGCTGGTTCTGGCCGGCCTGGGCTGGAGCCTTGCGGGCCAAATCTCCCGCGGGCCCGGGTCCCGCGCCCTCGCGGCGCTGCTGGGAGCCGGGATCGTCCTGGTGGGGATGGTGCTCTTCTGGGTCGGGCGCGAGCGGAGCACCTTCCTGGGGGACGGGACCCTTCTCCTGGAGAGCATGCGCCAGGGGCGCGTCGCCTGGAGCGGATCGGGGGCGCTCGTCGTCCTGGACGGCCTGAACCGGTTGCTCGGCTCGCCCGACCCCGCCGTCACCCTCGCCGCGGTGAGCGTGGTCTGCGGCGCCCTCTACCTGCTCCTGGCCTGGATGATCGCGCGCGGGGCGGCGAACGACGGTGCCGGACGCACGCTCCTCTTCGGGCTCCTCGCGACGGCGGGGCTCACGCGCCTCTTCTACGGCTATGTGGAGGTCTACCCCCTCCTGGCCTGCGCGACCCTGCTCTACCTCGCGCTCGCCCTGGCGGCGCAGGCCGGCCGCGCCCCCTTCTGGCCGGTCGCGCTGGTGGGGGCGCTCCTTCCGCTCCTGCATGTGACGGGTCTCCTTCTCTGGCCGTCTCTCCTCTACCTGGTCTTCGCCGGCCGGCGCGCCGAGGCCTCGGCGGCGCCCGCCGCCGCTGCGCAAAGCGGAGCAGGCGGGTCGCGCCTCCTGCTCCTGCTGCTGCCCGCATGCGCTCTCCTGGCGGGCATGTTCCTGCGCGGCGGCCCCGGGGCCATGGCGGATCTCGCGGCCGGGTACATGCGCGGGTTGCTTCCGATCTCGGGGCCCCTCGGCACGGCCGATCCCTACACCCTCTTCAGCGCCGCTCATGGCAGCGACCTGCTCCAGGAGCAGTGGCTGGTGGGCCCCTTCGGCGCGCTGCTGGCGATCCTGCTCCTGATCCTGCGGGCCCATGGGGGGATGGGAAGCCGGGAGCGCTTCCTCCTCTGGGCCGGGGGGCCCTGGTGGATCATCTCGCTCCTCTTCAACCGCGGGATCGGCGCCCCGAGGGACTGGGATCTCTTCGCCGCGGCGAGCATTCCCTGGATCCTCCTCCTGGGCCTCCTCCTCGTTCACGCCCCCTGGTGGATCTCGGGGCCGAGGAGAGCGGCGGCCGTTGCGCTGATCCTCGGTGCGAGCTTCTTCCACCTGCTTCCCTGGGTGGCCGTGGACACCGATGCCGAGCGCTCCCTTGGCCATGTCGCCGCCCTCTACGGTCCGGGGAGCCGCGCCTCGGGCTTTGCCCGCTCCTACGCCTTCGAGGAGATCGGCACCTGGTACCTGGATCGGGGACAGAGCGAGAGCGCGGTGGAGGCCTTCCGTGAAGCGGCCGCGCTGGACACGACCAACGCGCGGGTGACCGCCAACCTGGGCGCGGTGCTCCTCGCCCAGGGCAAGCCCGCCGAGGCCGCGTCGGTTCTCGAGCTGGCCGTGCGCCGCGACGCGCGCCGCGAGTTCGCGCAGTACCAGCTCGGCAACGCCTACCAGGAGATGGGCCGGATCGAGGAGGCGGGATCGGCCTACCGCAAGGCTCTCGCGCTGAACCCCGAGTTCCTCCAGGCCACGCTCAACTACGCGGCCCTGGAGCGGCGGCAGGGGAACCTCCCCCTGGCCGAGGCCCTCCTGCGCGACGGGCTCCGCCACGCTCCCCAGAACGCCGACCTCCTGGCACATCTCGCGCGGGTGCAGGAAGACAAGGGCGACACCGCCGCCGCGGCGGTCGGTTACCGGGAGGCCGTCCAGCGCAATCCGGATGACACAGCCTCGGCCTTCAACCTGGGGTATCTGTTGATGCGGCAAGGCAATATCACTGAAGCTTCAAGGTACTTCGAGATGGTGGTGGCCCGGGTTCCAGGGGACGCGGAGGCCTGGATCAACCTGGGGGTCGCCCGTGATCTGGAGGGGGACGCAGAGGCCGCCCGCATCGCCTTCGAGCAGGCCATTGCCGCCGACCCCCGCCGGCCAGAGGGCTATCTGAACCTGGCCCGGGGCTATCTCGCGGCTCAGGACACCACCCAGGCCGCGCGGGTCCTGCGCAGCTTCACCGCCCTCGACAGCACCAGCGCGATGGGCCTCCTTGCCAGGCGTCTGCTGGAGGGGATGGAGGGACGGGGCCGGCCCTAGCCCCGCGAAGGAAGTGAGCCTGACCGGGTTCCTGCTTCTCCTGCTTCTGCACCTCGCGGTGCTGGCCGGCCTCGCCGCGGTGGTGCTCGGTCTGTCCGGCAACTTCATCCTGCTGGGCATCGCGCTGGCCGTCGCCTGGACCGTCGGATTCGAGCAGCTCGGCTGGGGGCTCCTGCTCGCCCTGCTCGGGCTGGCGCTTCTCGCCGAGCTGGTGGAGGCGCTGCTGGGGGTCGCCGTGGCACGGCGCTTCGGCGCGACCCGATGGGGTATGATCGGCACCTTCCTTGGCGGCCTCCTCGGCGCGGCACTCGGCACGGCGTGGATGCCCGTGCTGGGCTCGCTCCTCGGAGCGTTCCTCGGCGCCTTCCTCGGCGCGCTCCTCGGCGAGGTGCTGAGCGGCCGCCGCCTGCGGGAGGGAGCGCGGGCGGGTTCGGGCGCCTTCATGGGCCGGGT
>CAZWKH010000238.1:0-4118 GCA_964633885.1 uncultured bacterium
GAGGACTTCTCCGCCGCCCATGTGCTGGTGCTGGCCCGCGAGCAGGACCGCGAGGACCTGGTCGCCCTCGGCTCGGCCGGGCTCGAGGCCGCGGACCGCCGCGGCGACCTGCTCGCCCTCGCGCGCCGTCTGGCCGGCTGGGTCGCGGCGAGCCGCCTCCCCCTCTCCCTGACCGACCCCGCCGGCGATCCCCGCTTCGCGGCGGAGACCGACTACTCCCGTCCGATCCAGGTGGTGCCGCTCGTCATCGGCGGATCCGTGGAGGGCGCGCTTCTGGTCTTCGACGCGGCGGTGGAAGGCGATCCCGCCCGGGCGGGCAGGCTTCTCCAGGCTCTCGGCGCCCTGGGAGGCACCCTCGCGGTGGCCATCGAGCTGGAGCGCGCGCGCCGGGGCCTCGGCGGGCTCGCCGCACATCTCGACGAGAGCGAGAAGGGGCGCCTGCGCGCGGAACGGCTCGCCTTTGCCGCGGACATGGCCGCGCGCACCGCCCGGGAGGTGCAGGCCACCCTGGCCAGCCTGGGCGGCATCGCCGCGCGGCTCGCCGAGGAGACCGAGGAGAGCGATCCGCGCCAGGCGTTGCTCGAGGTGATGGCGCGGGAAGTGGAGCGGCTCGACCGCCTCTTCACCGATCAGATCGAGCTGGTGCGGGGCCACGACCGCGAGCTGCGCCCCGACGATCTCAACCGGGTTCTCGCCGAGTGCCTGATGCTGGTGGACACCGAGGTCCAGCGCCATAAGCTGAGGGTGACGCGCCGCCTCGCCCCCGGGCTTCCCTCGCTGCTTCTCGACACCGGGCTCCTGCGGCGCGTCTTTCTCAACCTCCTGCGGGCCGCAGTCGAGCGGGCGCCGGAAGGGGGCCGGATCAAGGTGGAGAGCCGCCGCCGCGGGGATCTCGTCGAGGCCGTGGTCGCATCCGACGGAAGGCGCGAGCCGGGCGCGGCGCTCGAGGACCTCTGGGTCGCCTTCCGGCCGGAGGAGGCCGATCGCGGTGGGCCGAGCTACGCCGCCGCGGAACGGATCCTGCGCGAGCACCGCGGAACCCTGCGGGTGATCGCGAACAACGAATGGCCGCTCCAGTTCCTGCTCACCCTGCCCATCCCGGGTAACCAGGACCGCCGCCGTCCCCGCGACCGCCGGGGTGGGGGAGACCGCCGTCGCGCTTAGGGGCCGCACCGGTGCTGCGCGCGGGCCCGCAGGGGCGGCGTGGCCTTCCGGGGCCGCAAGCGCCGTCCCGGGCGCCCCGGGGGTTGTGACCGCCCCCGCCGCCATGCTAACTTCTTGCGCCGGTTTTGGGGTGCGACCCTAGCTCAGTTGGTAGAGCACCGCACTGAAAATGCGGGTGTCCCCAGTTCAACTCTGGGGGGTCGCACCATTTTTCATGGGCGCTGGTGTAGCTCAGCCGGTAGAGCAGCGCACTCGTAATGCGCAGGTCAGCGGTTCGATTCCGCTCACCAGCTCCAGTCTTCGTCTCCCCGACCCAGGGGACGCGCGTCCGTCGGGCCCTGGGACATCCCCTTCGCCCGCCCCGAGCGATCCCGGGTCGCCGGGTCCTGGGAGGAATCGGGTGTCCTCGAAGCTCATGGCCGGCGTGTCCGGCGTCCGCGGCGTGGTGGGTGAGGGCCTCACCCCCGAGGTCCTCCAGCGCTACGCGGGCGCCTTTGCGCGCATGCTCGGCCCCGGCCTCATCGTCTTTGGACGCGACTCGCGGCCCTCCGGCCCTGCCCTGCGCCATGCCGTGCTGGGCGCGCTGCTCGGTGGCGGCCGCGATGTGACCGACATCGGCATCGTGCCCACCCCCACCGTTCAGCTCGAGGTGGAGCGCCGCCGCGCGGCGGGAGGGATCGCGCTCACCGCGAGCCACAACCCGGTGGAGTGGAACGCGCTCAAGTTCGTCGGTCCCAGCGGCCGTTTTCTGGGCCCCGCCGATGCCGCCCGCTTCCTCGCCTCGGTGGATGAGCCTCTGCCCGCCGCGCGGTGGGATGAGCTGGGCCGCCTCACCGAGGTCCAGGACGCGGTCCTCCACCATGTCGATCGCATCCTGGCCCTGGAGGAAGTAGACGCCGGCGCCATCGCCAAGCGCCGTCCCCGGGTGGTCCTGGACGCGGTGCACGGCGCGGGAGGCGCGATTGGGCGGCTCCTGCTCGAGCGGCTGGGCTGCGATGTCACGATCCTCTTCGAGGAGCCCACCGGTCTGTTCCCGCGTCCGCCCGAGCCCCTCGCCGAGAACCTGGACATTCTCGCCGAGACGGTGCGCCGTCAGGGCGCCGACATCGGCATGGCCTTCGACCCCGATGTAGACCGGCTCTCGCTGGTGGACGAGCGGGGTGTGGCCATCGGCGAGGAATGCACCCTTGCCCTGGCCGCGGATCATGTCCTCTCCGTGCACCCCGGCCCGGTGGTCACCAACCTCTCCACCAGCGCCCGTCTCGACGCAGTGGCCAGCGCCCATGGGCAGAAGGTGCTGCGCACCCCGGTGGGGGAGGCCAATGTCGTGGAGGGGATCCTCGAGGCCCGCGCCCGCATCGGCGGCGAGGGGAACGGCGGGGTGATCCTCCCCGCGCTGCACCTGGGGCGGGACGCGCCGGTGGGCCTGGCCCTCATCCTGACCGGCCTCGCCACGCGCCGGCTCGCCCTCTCGCAATGGGCGGGGGAGCTGCCCGCGCTGGTTATGCTCAAGGAGAAGGTGGAGCTCTCGGCGGAACCGCGGTGGGAGGCGGCCGAAGCCTCGGTGGGGCGGCTCCTGGAGAACCCGGAGATCGACCGCCGGGATGGCCTGCGCCTGGCCCGCGGTACGGAGTGGGTCCACTTGAGGAAATCCGGCACGGAGCCGATCATTAGGGTGATCGCCGAGGCCCCCTCGCGGGAGCGCGCCGAGGCGCTGCTGGGGGCGGCCCGCACCGCCCTCAGTTGATGTCTTACTTCAGGTCTCGGCCCTGATCGTCTGATTTTACAAGGAGTTGGCCATGTGCGGCATCGTGGGCTATGTGGGGCGCCGGGAATGCCTGTCCATTCTCATGGAAGGGCTCCGGCGGCTGGAATACCGGGGCTACGACTCCGCCGGCGTGGCGGTCATCAACGGCTCGGGCATCCATGTCACCAAGCAGGCGGGCAAGATTTCGGTCCTCGAGGAGGCGCTCAAGGCCGCCCCTCTGGCCGGCACCACCGGCATCGCCCATACCCGATGGGCCACCCACGGCGCGCCGACCACCGTCAACGCCCACCCGCATCAGGACGGGAGCGGCGAGATCGCCCTGGTCCACAACGGCATCGTCGAGAACTACCGCACCCTCAAGAGCAAGCTCCAGTCCGAGGGCCATGTCTTCACCACGGAGACGGACACCGAGGTGCTCGCCCACCTCGTCCAGAAGTATTACCAGGGGAACCTCGAGGAGGCGGTGGCCAACGCCCTGGCCCTGGTCGAGGGAACCTACGGCATCGCGGTGGTGAGCGAGCGCGAGCCGAACAAGATCGTGGGCGCCCGCCATGGGAGCCCGCTGGTGGTGGGCGTGGGCGACGGCGAGTACTGGGTGGCCAGCGATGTGAGCGCGATCCTGCGCTACACCAAGAATGTGGTCTACCTGGACGACGGGGAGATGGTGGTCATCACCCCGGACTCCTTCCAGACCATCACCCTCGACGGGCACGGCGTGACCAAGCAGGTGCAGGAAGTGGAGTGGGAGCTCGAGCAGATCGAGAAGGGCGGCTTCCGGCACTTCATGCTCAAGGAGATCTTCGAGCAGCCGCAGTCGGTGCAGAACGCGTTCCGCGGGCGGCTCCTCCTGGAGGAGGGGACGGGGCACCTCGGCGGGCTCAACATGGAGAAGAACGCGCTCCGCCTCATCGACCGCATGATCATCATCGGCTGCGGCACCTCCTGGCACTCCGGCATGATCGGGGAATACGCGATCGAGGAGTACGCGGGCATCCCGGTGGAGGTCGAGTACGCCTCGGAGTTCCGCTACCGCAACCCGATCATCACCGACCGGACGCTCTGCATCGTCATCTCGCAGTCGGGGGAGACGGCCGATACGCTCGCCGCGATGCGCGAGGCCAAGCGGCGCGGGGCGCGCACCCTCGGGCTCGTCAACGTCGTGGGGTCCACCATCGCGCGCGAGGAC
>CAZWKH010000239.1:0-4105 GCA_964633885.1 uncultured bacterium
CGTCCAGGGCGAGAAGGCCGGTCTCCGCATCGAGAACAAGATCCCGTATGAGGGCTTCGGTCCCGGCGGCGGCGGCGGCGCGCTCCTGCTCCGCGGCCTGCGCCGCCTGCCCCTTCCGGTCGAACAGGGGCAGCTCAAAGGAGACTCCCGCGCGCAGGTCGGTCGCGTCGGCGGAGGCACGACGGCGCAGCCCCACTTCGGGAACGAGACGGGGCCACCGCTCGCGGCGGGCGACCGACCCCGCATGCGCAAGGCGCGCCGTGGTCCACCGGCTCTCCAGCACGGCGGGGTGGGTCGCGCGCAGCTCGCCCAGCAAATCGCCGCGGGAGAGGCTCTCCCCGGGCGCGCGCAGCTCGCCCCGAACCTCGAGGTCCGCAGCCTCCTTGCGCCCCAGAAGCGCCGCCAGCCGTCGCCGCGCGACGATCTCCCGGCTGCGCGCCGCCGCGGCCTCGGCCCGCGCCGTTCCCTCCGCCGCTTCGGCGCGGGTGAGCAGAACCGGCGAGACCTTGCCCGCCTCGAGCTGACGGCGCACCGCGAGCGCGGTGGCCTCGGTCACACGCGCCGCGGAATCCGCCACAGCCAGCAAGGCGCGCGCGGCGACCACCCCGTGGAAGGCCTCCCGCACCCTGGCGTCCAGATCGCGGATGGCGCCTTCGCGGCGGGCGCGCGCCGCCTCGACCTCGGCATCCGCCTCCCTGCGCCGCGCCCGCGCGACCCCCGCGAGGTCGAGAGGGAGTCCCACCGCGAGGATGAGATCCGCCTCCTCGATGGGATCCCCGTCGATGCCTTCCCAGGCAGCGGAGATCTCCGGATTCGGCAGCGCTCCGGCCTGACCGCGCAGGGAGCGCGCCGCCGCGATGCGTTCCGACGCGGCCCTTAGCTCCGGGCTCTGCGCGCGGGCTTCCAGGATGGCCTCGTCGAGGGTGACGGGGGCTGCGGCGGCATCGCCGGCCACGGCGGCGGGAGCGATGCTCGCCACGAAGAGAACGAGAATGCAGTGCGATACGGACATGGCTCACTCCATCCGGAGAGCGGCTGGCTATGCGTCGACCATCAGGACTTCAGGGGCGCGCGCCGAGGGACGGATCCGCCCATGAAGGACGGTGGAAGGCGCGGACCACGGGGGGGGAAGCGCAGGCTCAGCTGCGCAGGATCGTGGTCGCGAGCAGCGGAAGATGGGCGGAAGGAGCGTCCGGGGGGCCCGGCGGTTCCAGGGGCTGGGCGCCGTGAGGCGCGAAGAGGACCGGACCCGGGACGGGAGTCACCGGCGCGAGGTCGGGCTCCGGGAGGTCGGCCGCTCCCTCGCGCTGCTGCCCGGCTGCGGCCACGGGGCTCAGGTGGACCTGGCACAGCGCGCAGTCCTCCACGCAGGACCCGGAGGCTTCCTGGCTGGAGCAGTCCCGATCCGCATCCTCTTCGCAGCAGAGGGCTCCAAGGCAAACGCCGAGGGGCGCCGCCGTGGAGAACAGCAGCGCCAGCAGGGCCAGGCTGAGGATGAACAGGTGATGGAGCTTGCGCATGGGGGTACGACCGCAGGGGAACTATACCAGGGATCCCGGGGCCTTATTCAATCGCGGGGGGACTTTTCTTCAGGGGCAGGGCGGATGTCCTGGAGGGCGCGGACCTGGAAGTCCCCGGACCGCATGGCCTCGATCCCGCAGACGGCGGCCAGGGCGCCGGCGAGGGTGGTCACGCAGGGCACCCCCTGCTCCATGGCGGCGAGGCGGATCGCGCGATCGTCCACCTTCGCCTTGCGGCCCTGTGGGGTGTTGAGCACAAGCCGCACCTCACCGCTCGCGATGAGGTCCACCACATGCGGCCGGCCCTCCCCCACCTTGTGCACGCTGCGCACCGCCACCCCGTTCATCCGCAGGAACCGCGCAGTGCCCGAGGTGGCCAGCAGGTCGAAGCCCATCGCCAGGAGCTGCTTGGAGAGGAACACCACCGAGCGCTTGTCGTCGTCGTGCACGCTCAGGAAGACGGCGCCGCTCTCGGGGAGCGGTTCCCCGGCCGCGAGCTGCGCCTTGGCATAGGCCTCGCCGAAGCTCGCCCCGGTGCCCATGACCTCGCCGGTGGACTTCATCTCCGGCCCGAGCAGGGTGTCCTGGCCCGGGAAGCGGTCGAAGGGCAGCACGGGTTTCTTGACGCTGATGAGGAGGCCGTTCGCTTCGGACTCCCCTCGGTGGGGGCCCCCGCCGAGGGGCAGGCCGAGCATGGCCCGCACCGCGAGCCCGACCAGCGGGACCCCCGTCGCCTTGCTCACGAAGGGCACGGTGCGCGAGGCCCGCGGGTTGGCCTCGAGGATGGTCACCACATCGCCCTTGACCGCGAACTGGACATTGAGGAGGCCCTTCACGCCCAGCGCGCGGGCGAGCCTTGCCGTGATCTCCTCGATCTCGCGCACGGTCGCCGCGCCCACCGAGTAAGGCGGAGTGAGGCAGGAGGAGTCGCCGGAGTGGACCCCCGCTTCCTCCACATGCTCGAGCACCGCGCCCAGGATGACCTGGACGCCGTCCGAGACGGCGTCCACATCCAGCTCCACCGCGTTCTCCAGGAACGCGTCGAGGAGCACCGGAGCCTCGGGGGAGGCCTGCACCCCTTCGGCCAGGACCCTCTCGAGATCCTCGCGCGAGTAGACGACCCGCATGCCGCGGCCGCCCAGCACGAAGGAGGGGCGCAGCAGCACCGGGTAGCCGATCGCCTCCGCCTCGCGGACCACATCGCGCCGGTCGAAGGCGAGGCGGCTCCGCGGCTGGTTGAGTTCCAGCCGCTTGACCAGCGCCCGCCAGGACTCGCGGTTCTCCGCCATGTCGATGGCCCGGCGCGAGGTGCCCAGGATGGGGACCCGCGCCTCTTCTACGGCTCGCGCGAGCTTCAAGGGCGTCTGGCCGCCGAATTGAAGCACGACTCCCGCCGGCCGCTCCTTCTCCAGGATGTTCAGGACATGCTCGCGGGTGAGCGGCTCGAAGTAGAGCCGGTCCGAGGTGTCGTAGTCGGTGGAGACCGTCTCCGGGTTCGAGTTGACGAAGATGACCTTGCGTCCGGCGGTGCGCAGCTCCTTGGCCGCGCGCACGCAGCAGTAGTCGAACTCCACCCCCTGGCCGATGCGGTTGGGGCCGCTGCCGAGCACGACCACGGAGCCGGGGCCCAGGGGGACGCCCTCGTCCTCCTCCTCGTAGGTGGAGTAGAAGTAAGGGGTCTCGGCGGGGAACTCGGCGGCGCAGCTGTCCACCGCCTTGAACACCGGGCGCACCCCCAGCCGCGTGCGCAGCGCGCGGATGTCCTCTTCCGGCAGGTCGATCAGGCGGCCCAGGTGGGCGTCTCCGAGGCCGTGGCGCTTGGCCCGGCGCAGAAGGGCCTCTGCTTCCCGCTCGCGGCCGTTTACGAGATGGCCGGGGAGGTCGTCGCGGACGGCGCCTTCCACGGCGACGACTTCCGCCATGCGATCCAGGAACCAGAGGTCGATGCCCGTCTCGGCGGCGAGCCGGTCCGGCGTGCGGCCGCGGCGAAGCGCCTCCAGGAGCTGAAAGGGGCGGCGCCAGGTGGGGCGGGAGAGATCCTCCGGCGTCGCCGCGTCCGCGGCGGCCTGCCCCCGGCGCCCGGGCCGCGAAGGGAGTCCCTCGCCCCGGATGAGCCCCTCCAGGTTTTCGATCTCGAGGCTCATCAGCGCCTTCCCGTAGGCCTCGGCGAAGGTCCGGCCGATGGCCATCACCTCTCCCACCGACTTCATGCGCGTGCCCAGGGTGTCCGACGCCTGGGGGAACTTCTCGAAGGCGAAACGCGGGATCTTCACCACCACATAGTCCAGCGCGGGCTCAAAGCAGGCCGGGGTCACCCGGGTGATGTCGTTGGGGATCGCGTCGAGGGTGTGGCCCACCGCGAGCCGCGCGGCGATCTTGGCGATGGGGAATCCGGTGGCCTTGCTCGCCAGGGCGCTCGAGCGCGAAACCCGCGGGTTCATCTCGATGACCACGATCCGCCCGTCCCGCGGGTTCACGGCGAACTGGACATTGCTGCCGCCGGTGTCCACCCCCACCGCGCGCAGAACCTCCAGGGCCATGTCCCGCAGCCGCTGCACCTCGCGGTCGGTGAGAGTCTGGATCGG
>CAZWKH010000240.1:0-4100 GCA_964633885.1 uncultured bacterium
TTTGCCTCCCGAGATGCGCCTGATGGGCAAACTGCTGCGCGCCGAGTTCCCGGAGCATGGATGGAAGGGCTACTACGGAGACATCTTCCTTCCCGGCGAGCCCGCGGCGGTGGAGCAGGCGGAGCGGCAGCAGCCGCATCGCCGCGATCCCTCGCTGCGCCGGCGGCTCTTCCAGGACACCTATCGCGACTTCGACTCCGCCTACCGCGAGTCCTATCTCGCGCGCCTCCTGCTCGTCGAGAAGCCCGATGTGGTGGTGGACTGCGTGAACACCGCCACCGGCATCTCCTACCAGGATGTCTTCACTTCCTGCCAGGCGGTCGAGTCGAGTCTCGAGGCGGGCGCCGGTGCCTGGGAGGAGCTCCGGGAGAATGTCGAGAAGCTCATGGTCTCCATCTCCATCCCCCAGCTCATCCTGCATGTCCGCATCCTGAACCGCGCCCTCGTGGAGGCCAAGGCCCGGCTCTACCTGAAGGTGGGCACCACCGGCACGGGCGGCATGGGGCTCAACATCCCCTACACCCACGGCGAGGAGCGGCCGAGCCCGCAGCTCCTCAACAAGAACGCCATCGCCTTCGCGCAGACCGGAATGCTCTTCCTGATGGCCCGCACTCCCGGCGGCCCCATCATCAAGGAAGTGAAACCGGCCGCCCTCATCGGCTACCGGGGCGTGGACTTCCGCACCGCGGTGGGCAAGCAGTTCCACCGCGTGGAGGAAGCCGGGCGTGTGGTGTACGAGCCCTCCGAGGGATCCGAGCCCTACATCCTCTACCGCGCCCGCCCCGTCGACCTGCGCAAGGCCCTGGATCTCACCCCCGACGCCACCGGCTACGAGCGCCTCACGCGGCCGGACGGCTCCGCCGAGTTCCGCGTGCCGCTGGTGGACACCGGGGAAAACGGGCTGTTCACCCGGGGCGAGTTCGAGGCCATCACCGCACTCGGGCAGATGGAGTACATCACCCCCGAGGAGATCGCCGAGATCGTCCGCCTGGAGGTGGAAGGGGTGGGCACGGGGCGGGATGTGGTGAGCGCCATCGACTCCTCCGTGCTCGGTTCCACCTACAAGGCCGGCCTCCTGCGCGCGGCGGCCCTCGCGATGCTGGAACAGCTGGAGGAAGAGCACGGGGTCCCCTCCATCGCCCTGGCGCGGCTGGGCCCTCCCGGGCTGGCCAAGCACCTCTTCGAGGCCTATCTCTTCCAGCGCGTCTACGGGACCCTGGGCCGCGTGAACGCGCTGCGCGGAACGAAGGAGGCTGCGGAGACCGTGAGCCGGGAGCTCTTCGACTTCCTCGACGCGGAGCCGCTGGTGGCGGGCCTGGCTGTCTCGGTGGGGATCCCGATCCTCTGCCCCGACGGCCGCACCCTTCTGCGGGGCCCCGTCATCAACGCGCCCCCCTACCGGAAGTTCCGCAGCGCGATCGAGATCACCCCCGAGACGCTGGACGATTGCGTGACGACCTGGATCGACCTGCGCCCCGCGCGCATGGCCTGGTGGCTGGACACCTTTTCCCGCATGCAGGAGAGCCGGGCGCGGGCGGAGAGCGCCGGGTGGGCCACGGCGAAGGTCTCGCGCCAGACCTATGTCTCGGACCGCATCGAGGTGGGCAACGCCGTGGCGTGGATCTTCGGCAACGAGGACGAGGGATTCCGCATGCTCTGACCGAGGTGCGGTCAGGGCTCGATCGGCGCCTGCTCCTCGCCGGGCTCGACGGCGTCCGCGGTCCCGGCGGGATGCTCATCCTCCGGCGGGGCCTCCGGCTCCGGGAAGGGGACCTCCGCGGCGTCCACGCCGTGCTTCTCGAAGCGGGCGATCTCGTCTTCCTCCCACAGCGCAGGCGCTTCCGCCCGCGCCAGGGCCGCGATCTCGTCCAGGCGCGGAAGATCGGCCAGCCGGGAGAGGCCGAAGTAGTCGAGGAAGGCCTGGGTGGTTCCGTAGAGGAGCGGCCGGCCAGGACCGGGATCGCGCCCCTTGATGAGGATGAGATTGCGCTCGAGGAGCGTCGTGAGCACCGCCCCGACATCCACCCCGCGGATCCGCTCCACCTCTCCGCGGGTGATGGGCTGCTTGTAGGCGATCACCGCCGCCGTCTCCAGCGCCGCCCGGGAGAGGCGGGCCTTGCGCCGCCCGGCCAGGAAGGGCTCGATCCAGGGGGCGAAACGCTCGCGAGTCACCACCTGGTAGCCGTTCCCGAGCCGCGCCAGCCGGATGCCGCGCTCCCCCGCGCCGTAGCCCTGCTCGAGAGCCTCCAGCGCGGCGCGCACTTCGACGGCCGTCACCGACTCGTCGTCCACGGCCTTGACGAGGGCGGCGACGGTGATCGGCTGGTCGCAGACGAAGAGCAGGGCTTCCACCAGCGCGGCCAGGTCATGCGATTCCATCGCTGTCCTCCGAGGGCGCGGGAGCCGGGGCCGCGGCCTCGGCATGCTCCGCCCGTTCCTCCACCCCCACGCCCGGCCCACCCTCCAGCAGGATGCGCCCCTCCAGGGCCGGGTAGACCCAGATCTGACCGAAGTTGGCTTCCTGTGCGATCGCGACGCGGCCCTGCCGCGCCATCTCGAGCAGCGCCATGAAGGTCACCACGACATGCAGCCGCCGTGGAAAGCGGACCAGGAGATCCAGGAAGAGCACCCGCCCATGGGCGGCCAGCTCCTGCGCCACCAGCGCCGTCTTCTCCTCCACCGTGACATCCTCGAGGGTGACCTCGTAGAAGAACTGCTCGCCCGCCCGGGCCAGCACCTCCTTCATCACCTCGATGAGGGCGAAGTGGGAGACGGGCTCCAGCTCCGCGGGCAGTTCCCCTTCGAAGACGGGGATGAAGCCCCGGCCGAACCATCGGCGCCGCTCCTCCTCGAGCCCCTGCAGCCGGCGCGCCGCCTCGCGGAACCGGCGGTACTCGAGGAGCTGGCGGACCAGCTCGGCCCGCGGGTCCTCCTCTTCCTCCTCCCCCTCCGGCCAAGTGGGCAGGAGCATGCGGGCCTTGAGCCGCATGAGCGTGGCCGCCATCACGAGGAACTCCCCCGCCAGGTCCAGGTCCAGGGCGTGCATCGCCTGGAGCATCTCGAGGTACTGCGCCGTGATGTGCCCGAGGGGTATGTCGTAGATGTCGAGCTGATCGCGGCGGATCAGGTAGAGGAGCAGGTCGAGCGGCCCGTCGAAGACGGGGATGCGCACGCCCAGGGGCGTGGTGCTCTGGAACTCGGGCTCCTCGCCCTCTTCTCCGGCCGGGGTCGGGGAGGCGTCCACCCTTGCCGCAGGGTCGAGGAAAGTGAGCTGCACCTCCGCGCGCTGTACCCGCAGAGGCGGCCCCTTGGGATAGATCGGCTCGGGACGCTCCTCCCCACCCTCCTCGCCGGGGATCGAGGGATCAGTGTCCAGCGCCACGCGTCCCCTCCCGCCCCGTTATCCCAGGAGCCCGAAGGTGAAGAGTGAAGAGAGAGCCTGGATCGGCGGGCCGATGATGACTCCGAGCAGGCTGAACCCCAGCAGGAACCGCGACCCGACCAGCGCGAGCAGGAGGATCGGCCCCATGGCCTCCACCCGCGACCAGCCCTGTACCCGGTGGAGCGGGAGGATCCCCTTCAGGATGGAGGACCCGTCGAGGGGCGGCAGAGGAATCAGGTTGAAGACGGCCAGCACCAGGTTGATCTGGAGCGAGTAGAGCAGCATGGTCGCGCCCTGGACGGCCAGGCCCGAGGACCCCTCCACGAAGGGAATGGCGAGGCGGAGCAGGATCCCCGAGGCGAGGGCGACGAGCAGGTTGGAGGCAGGACCGGCGGCTGCGATCCAGAGCATGTCCCGGCGCGGCGACCGCAGGTTCGTGAGGTTGACCGGCACCGGTCTTGCCCAGCCGAACCCCGCGAAGAAGAGAAGCAGGGTGCCCATGGGATCGAGGTGGCGCAGCGGATTCAGCGTGAGCCTGCCCAGCGCGGCGGCGGTGGGGTCGCCCAGCCGGTAGGCGGTCAAGGCGTGGCTGTACTCGTGGAAGCAGAGCGCAAAGAGAAGCGGGGGTATCGCCAGCGGTTCGAAGATGAAGCCCAACTCGCGCTCCGCAGGGTGAGGGGGTTGGTGGAGCTGACGGGGATCGAACCCGTGACCTCTT
>CAZWKH010000241.1:0-4012 GCA_964633885.1 uncultured bacterium
AACCCGTAATGCCAGCCGTAGGTCTCGCCGATGTACCCGCAGAGGAGCGGCGACATGGCCGCGCCGAGGTTGATGCCCATGTAGAAGATGGTGAAGCCGCCGTCGCGTTTGGGACTGCCCTGCGGGTAGAGGGAGCCGACGATGGTGGAGATGTTGGGCTTGAAGAATCCGTTTCCGGTGATGATGAGCGCCAGGGCGGCGAAGAACGCGTAGGTGTTCTCGATGGTCATCGTCAGGTGGCCGGCGGCCATGAAAATGCCGCCCAGCACGACCGCCCGGCGCGCCCCCAGCAGCCGGTCGGCGAGCATGCCTCCGAAGAACGGCGTCATGTAGACCAGGGCCGCGTAGGCCCCGTAGACGGCGTAGGCCTGGGAGTCGCCGTAGCCCAAGAACCCCTTCAGCATGTAGAAGAGGAGGAGCGCGCGCATCCCGTAGAAGGAGAAGCGCTCCCACATCTCTGCGAAGAAGAGGGTGAAGAGCCCCGTGGGGTGGCCGAAGAGCGTGCGGCCGGAAGTGGGCGGTATCGTCGCGGCAGCGGAAGTCGTCTTCATGGGCTGGACTCCATGTGGGCGGCTAGAGTGTCGGGCGGCCCCGAGGGGTAGGCGCGCATTGTACCGGCAGGGAGCGGGGGAAGCACCTCCTCTTTCGTTTCCCCGGGCGGCCGCCCGGCCTCAGACGGGGGCGACCCTGGGAATACTCCGCCGGCGCCGTCGCTCGCGGGACACCACGATCTCGATCACGCCGAGCAGGATCACCATCAGCGACGAGGCGAGGAAGAGCCAGAGCCCGTCGGCGGGGTGGATGGAGGTGAGCGGCACGATGCCCAGGAGCTTGAACCCCGCGTGACGCACCATGTGGAACGCGATCCAGGAGACGCCCCCCATCAGCGCCCCCATCGCAAGGTGCACGGCGCCCGCGAGCGCCAGGTGCCGGAACCTCGCCGCCGCGGTCACGCTCACCGCCACCATGCCCGCCAGCATCGTCACCACCAGCAACGCCGCCCCCGGACTCCGGGAGATCCCCAGCACCAGCATGAACCGCCCCTGTGCCCAGGGCTGGGTGAGCGAATACGCGGCCAGCACGAAGGAGGGAATGATGCCGAGCAAGGGGAGCAGGTGCAGCTGGCGCGTCACGCGCATCGGGTAGGCCTCCGGAGCCGGTCCCAGGCCTGCAGCGCCGCCCACACCGCGAGCAGGACCGAGATCCCGCAGAGGGTCGCATATCCCGAGGCGTTCGAACAGCCGCGAGAGGGTTCTCCGGGCGCTCCTTCTCTATCGCCCCGGTGGGTCGTGCAGTACAATCCGCCCGACTCCGCCCTGGCCCCGGCCTGCGGGCGCCCGTGCCGGGCCGGCCCGCGTTCCTGCCGCAACCCACCCAGGAGGACCCCCATGGGAAGCAGGCTGCTCTACCTCATCGTGTCCGTGTCCGGGGCCGCCGTGCTGGCCATCGAGATCCTCGGGACCCGGGTTCTGGCTCCCTACTATGGTTCGAGCCTTTTCCTGTGGTCGGCGCTCATCTCGGTCACTCTGGCCGCCCTGAGCGCCGGGTACGCGATCGGGGGATGGTGGGCCGACCGCGGGCCGCGGCTCGCCCGGCTGGGCTTCCTGCTGGCCGTCGCCGGGGCCTGGATGCTGATCGTGCCCTGGCTGCGCCGGCCCGTCCTGGAGCTGGTCGATCCCCTCGGCCTGCGCCTCGCCGTGCTGATCGCCGCGCTGGTCCTCTTCGCGCCGCCGCTCCTGCTGCTCGGCATGGTCTCTCCCTACGCAATCAAGCTGCGCGCGCGGGACCTGGGCGAAGTCGGCCGTGCGGCGGGGACCATCTACGCCGTCGGGACGGTGGCCAGCGTTCTAGCCGCCCTCGCCACCGGCTTCTTTCTCATCCCCAGCGTGGGTGTGGGCCGGCTCACCCTGCTGGTGGGGATGCTCCTCCTCATCACCGGAGCGCTGGCGATCCTGGGAGACCGGCGCACCCGGGGTACCGCGGTGGCCGCGATCCTCTGCCTGGCCCTGGCGGGGCTGGCCGGGGCGCGCATGCAGGGTGCAGCCCCCTCGGCCCGCGGGAACCTGCTGGCCTTCGTGGAGAGCCCCTATGCGGAGCTGCGGGTGATCGAGAAGTGGGACCAGCGCTACCTGGTCATCGGCGGGTCGCTCCACACGATCGTGGATCGCGAGACCTACGAATCGGTGGCGCCCACGGCCGTGGTGACGGACATCCTCAGGCTCTTCGACGCGGAGCGGGGCCGCGTCCTGGTGGTGGGCCTGGGCGGCGGCTCCGTCGCGAAGCGGTTCGCGGCCGCGCACTGGCAGGTGGAGGCCGTGGAGATCGATCCGGCGGTGATCGCGCTCGCGGGGAGCCACTTCGGGCTGGATCGCGCCGAGGCCGAGGTCGCCTGCGAGGATGCGCGCCGCTACCTGATGACCCACCGGGGCCCCTACAAGGTCGCGGTGCTGGACGCCTACGGCAGCGGCATCATCCCATTCCACCTGGTGACCGACGAGTACTTCGCCCTGGTCAAGTCGCGTCTCGAGCCCGGGGGGATCGCGGCGCTCAACCTGCAGTCGGTGGGTTGGGACTCGCGCCTGGTGCGGTCCGTGGCAGCGACCCTTCGGGGGCACTTCCGCCATGTCCTGGCCCTGCCGACCCACGAGCCTCCGAACGCGCTGGGCAATGTCCTCCTCTTCGCCTCCGACCGGGAGATGGACCTCCCCGAGGGCGCGATCCCGCATCCGGCGGAGTACCTCGACGAGGAGTACACCCACTGGCTGCTCCTCCAGTTGAACCACGCCTGGGACAACCGGTACGAGCCGCGGGCGGAGTCGGCGCAGATCCTCACCGACGATCTGAACCCCGTGGAGCTCTGGAGCGAAGCCGTGAACATCGAGGAACGGCGCGAGCTGCGCCGGCTGCTCGGGAAGGACCACCTGATCCGCTGAGGAGCGGCGGCTAGGTCGAATCCCCGCCCATCGGCCGGATCGGGTCCGTCTCGTGGATTCGGACGGGATGCCCCTCCAGTTCCTCCGGGATGCGGCTTCGCGTTTCGGGGTGCCCGTAGAGGAGGAGCACGCCGATGCAGGGGCGGCCGTCCTCCAGCGCGCCCTGATAGGTCCCGACCACCCCGGGCATGGCCATCAGGGCCGGGGTGTGCTCGGCGAGAACGGTTTCAATTGGGCGAGTCGCCATCCTGCCCGTCTCCTTCCTCGCTGCCTTCTCGGATCCGCAACCCCCGGCGAGAGCCAGGGTCATTGTTGCAGCCAGGGCAAGGCTACGGTACGGGATGGTCCGTCGGGAAGGGTGATGCATGGGCATGGAGCGCTCTCCTTCCTCTCCGGTTTCCGGTGAAAAGAACGGCGCCCGCCCCGTTGAGGGCGGGCGCCGCTGTCCGCAAGGCGGCTCTCTCGGTACCTGCCCGGCTAGTTCCCGACCATCGAGGCGCCGAAGAAGCTCAGCACTTCGTTGATGGGGTTGGCGATCGCGGAACTGATGCTCCCGGCGAACAGGAGGCCGACCGCGCGCGGGTTGAGAGCGACGTCCTCGACCATGAGCGACCCGGAGTCGCCGCCGGCCAAAAACTTGCTTGCCCTGTTGGCAACCATGATCTGGCCGGTGAAGGTCTTGGTGAAGGCCGTCGTGCCGGCGCATTCGGTCTCGTAGGTGATCGAGACGGTCGCGTTGAGGCCGCTGACGGTGCTCCGGGTGAGACCCGTCGTGCGGCCGCTCTTCTTGACGGGCTGGCCGACATAGGCGGCCACGGTGGAAGCGGAGATCGTGCCGATCTCGAGGATGGCGCCGTCCGTGCGGACCATGCCCGGAATGACGGCCGCGATGGCCGCGTCCACATTCGAGCCGGGAAGGCTCTTGATGCCGGCCAGGGTCGCCACATCCTGCGCGTTGGTGGCCACGCAGCCCACATCGATGAGACCGGGCTGGATGACCGGATCGCCGGCCGTTGCCACGCGGCTGTTGCCGCCGGCCACGATGTCGGCCTCGAGGACATGGTAGTTGCTCATCACAT
>CAZWKH010000242.1:0-1751 GCA_964633885.1 uncultured bacterium
GGGAGGCCGCCGCCGAGGCGATCGGGGCGAACCGGCTCCTGGCCCGGGTGGGCGGCTACTACCACGATGTGGGCAAGATCGCCAAATCGGACTACTTCGGCGAGAACCTGCGCAAGGGGATGCACAATCCCCATGAGAAGCTCACCCCGACCATGTCGAGCCTGATCCTGGAGTCCCATGTGCGGGAGGGGATGGAAGTGGCCCGCGAGATAGGTCTCCCGACCTGCGTCGCCGCGTTCATCCCCGAGCATCAGGGCACGACTCTCATGCAGTACTTCTTCACCAAGGCCCTGGAACAGGACGCGGAAGTGGACGAGCGGGATTACCGCTATCCGGGTCCCAAGCCCCAGAGCAAGGAGACGGCCATCGTGATGCTGGCCGACGCGGCCGAGGCCACGGTGCGCTCCCTGGACGAGCACACCCCGGATCGGATCCGCGCCGTGCTGGATCGCATCTTCCAGGAGCGCATCGTGGACGGGCAACTCGACGAATGCGGGCTCACCCTGGCCGACCTCGCGCGGATCCGCGACGCGTTCACCCATGTGCTCGGCGGGGTCTACCATGGGCGGGTGAAGTACCAGTGGCAGAAGGACGGAGGGGAGGAGGCGCTGGCCGAGGACATGGCGGAGATGGTGTTCCGCCCCGAACTCGAGACCGCCCTCGGCACCCGGGAGGCCCCGCGTGGCTTTGCGCATCCATCTTCAGCAGCCGCCAGGACCCGCCGTCGTTGATCCGGTCGGGGTGAAGCGTTTCGCGCGGGCCGTGCTGGCCGGCGCCGGCGTGACCGGCGGGGCTATGACCCTCGTCCTGACCGACGACGCGGGCATCCGCGACCTCAACGCGCGCTACCGCGGCATCGACGCCCCCACCGATGTTCTCGCCTTCCCGCTCCACGAGGCCGACGAGACCGGCGCCGTTTACCTGGGCGATGTGGTCATCTCTTTCGAGCGCGCCCGCGAGCAGGCGCCCCGCTTCCACAACACCCTGGAGCCCGAGCTGGCGCGGCTCATCGCCCATGGCCTACTCCACCTCCTCGGACATGACCACCACACGCCGCACCAGGGCCGGGCGATGAAGGCGGCCGAACGGCGCGCCCTGGCCGCCTACCGCCGGGGCACGCTCCTGCGCCGCCTCGCGCGGGAGAGCGCCTGACCATGGACGCCGTCTCGGGCCTGTGGCTCGGCGCCGCGGTGGTCGCCTGGGGACTGGGCGCACTGGGCGCGGCCCTGCGCCACGACCTGGTCGCCCTGGAGCGCGGCCGGTCGCGCCCCGACGACTACGCGCTGGTTTCTCTGCTCAAGCGGCTGCACGACGAGCCGGTGACCCTAGGGTCGCGCCTGCGCTTCTCGCGGTTTTTGGCCGCGGCCTTCGTTCCCCTCGGCCTGGCCGGTGCCGTCCTGGGCTTCTCCTGGCAGTGGGTCGTAGCGGCGTGCTTCCTGGGCTGGCTCATCGCGGCTCTCACCGAGGCCGCGGGGGGAACCCGCGCCGTCCGCCGCCTCGGCCGCATCCGCGGCGGGTTTCTCTTCGGCCTGTGGGCGAAGCTCCTCCTTCCCCTGGTCCGCGCGACCCGTCCCCTCCTCGACCTGCGCGCCCGGCCCCAGGATGCCCCGCTGAGCGAGGGCATCGTGAGCGTGGAGTCGCGGGCCGCGCTGGCCGGCGCCCGTGGCCGCCTGGGGCGCGAGGAGCGCCGTCTCCTGCGCCGCCTGCTGGCCAGCACGAGCATCCTCGTCGCCGATGTCATGACGCGTTGG
>CAZWKH010000242.1:1761-4000 GCA_964633885.1 uncultured bacterium
TTGGGACTCGGTGCGCCGGCTCGAACTGGGGCTGCCCATCAAAGAGGCGCGGGCACAGGTCCTCGCTTCCGGTCACAGCCGGCTTCCCCTGGTCTCGGAAGGGCGGGTCGTGGGACTGGTCACCGTGAAGGACCTGCTTCCCTATCCTGCCGCGAACAGGGCGACACCCAGGTCCCTCGGCGAGGTGCTGCGCCCCGCCTACTTCGTACGCCAGGAGGAGACGATCCAGGACCTGTTCGACGAGCTTCGCGAGGCACGGTTGCACCTGGCCGTGGTCGTCGACCGCCTCGGCCGGACGGTGGGGATCGTCACCGTGGAGGACATGCTGGAGGAGATCGTCGGCGAGCTGCATGACGAGCGCGAGCGGGGGGGGAGCGCGTCGTGATGCCGCTCGCCCTGGCCGCCGGATTCCTGCTGCTCCTCCTGGCCGTCCTGCTGGAGGAGGCGGGGGCCTGGTTCAGCCGGAGCGCTCTGGACCGCATGGCCGCGGACGAGGAGGCCCCGGAGACGGTGGATCTGGCCCGCTCCGCCCGGCACGCGCGGCTGGTGGCGAGGCTCCTGGTGGCCGCCGGGTTCGTGGCGCTGCTCGCCGTGGTGCACCGCTACGGGCCCCGCGCCGCCGCGGTCCTCGTGGCGCTGCTGGCCTTCGCCTGGGCCTGGGTGGGGTCCACCCTGGTGGGCGTGCGGTGGGAGAGTCCCCTGGGGTTGGCCGGGCGCGCGGTGCTCCAGCCGCTCGAGGAGCTGGGGAGCGTCCTGCGATGGATTCTCGTCTCGCTGCACCGCATGCCGGGGGTGGGCCGGCCCGCCACCGCGGCGGAGCGGCTGGTCGAGCTGGACTACGAGTTGCGATGGCTCCAGGGGCGCACCGGCGAGGACGAGGAAGGGAAGATGCTGGTCACGGTGCACGAGTTCGGCGAGGCCAGCGTGGAGGATGTCATGGTGCCCCGTGAGGAGGTGGTGGGGATCCCCGCCGAGGCGACCCCCTCCGATGTTCTCGAGGTCGTTGCCCGTGAGGGGTACACCCGCTATCCCGTCTACCGGGACACGCTCGACAGCGTGGTGGGGGTGCTGCATGCGTTCGACCTCCTGGCCGCGCCCCCCGAGGCCACGGCGGCCTCGCTGGCGCGGGAACCGGTCCTGACCAGCGCCACCAAGCCGGTGGGCACGCTTCTCCGCGAGCTGCAGGCCACCTACAATCAGATGGCGGTGGCGGTGGACGAGTACGGCGGCGTGGCCGGCATCGCCACCGTCGAGGACCTCCTGGAAGAGCTTGTGGGGGAGATCCACGACGAGCTGGATCTGGAGGAGGAGGCGCCGCTCCGGCGGATCGAGGAGGGCGTGTACCGGGTGGAGGGGACGATGCGGGTGGAGGATCTCAACGAGGCGCTCGGGTTGCACCTGGAAGAAGGCGAGTACGACACGGTGGCGGGACTCGTGCTGGATCGCCTGGAGCGGATCCCTCTCCCCGGGGAAGGTGTGCGGGAAGGGGGCGCAACCATCGAGGTCGCCTCGGCGGAGCCGCACCGCATCCACGCCTTGCGGCTGGCTCTGGACGGCGAGGATGGGGAAGACGCAGAGGGCTTGGCGCCCGGGAAGTCGCAGTGATGGGCAACAGAAATGCGGATCTCTGGGGTCGCGAAGCGCTGAGCGCGCGGCTGCGCAGGCATTTCCTGACCGGTGTGCTGGTGGTCACCCCGGTGGTGGTGGCGGGCTGGGTGCTCTACCGGCTCCTCTCCTGGGTGGACACCCTCCTCTGGGCGCAGATCCGCTTCGGGTGGGTCCGGCCGGGGGGAATCCCCGGCGTGGGACTCGTCATCGTGCTCGGGGTCGTGCTCCTGGCCGGGATCCTGGTCAACAACTACCTGGGCCGGCGGCTCTACGGGATGGGGGACGCGTTTTTCTCCCGCATTCCGCTCTTCAACAAGATCTATGTCGCGGTCAAGCAGATCGGCGAGGCGCTCCTCTCCAGCAGCCGCACCGTGTTCCGCTCGGTGGGGCTCATCGAGTACCCGCGCCCGGGGATCTGGTGCCTGGTGTTCCTCACCGAAGCTCCCGGGGAGGAGATCGGCCAGCGGCTCCAGGGCGCCGTGCGTTCGGTGTTCCTGCCCACCACCCCCAACCCGACCTCGGGCTTCCTCCTCATCGTGCCGGAGAAGGACATCATCCACCTCGCCATGTCCGTGGAGGACGGCCTCAAGATGGTCATCTCGGGCGGGGCTTATGTGCCGCCGCGCCGACC
>CAZWKH010000243.1:0-3980 GCA_964633885.1 uncultured bacterium
GTCAACGCGAAGCTGCACGGCTCCGACGCGCTCATCCTGGACCTGGAGGACTCGGTGCATCCCGCCGAGAAGGACGGCGCCCGGCTCATCGTGCGCAACGCCCTTCGCGCCGTGGACTTCGGCGGCTGCGAACGGATGGTGCGCGTGAACCAGCTTCCGCTGGGGCTGGAGGACCTGGACGAGATCGTGCCCGAGGCCCCGGACCTGATCCTCATCCCCAAGACCGAGACCCCGGAGCAACTGAAGGAGGTGGACGAGCGGATCCGCCGGATCCTGGCCCGCGACGGGCTCGCCCACTCGATCTGGCTCATGCCCATCCTGGAGTCGGCGCTGGGGATCGAGAACGCCTTCGCCATCGCCTCGGCGTGCCCCCGCGTGGTGGCCCTGACCATCGGGCTGGAGGACTACACCGCGGATCTGGGGGTGGTGAAGACCGCCGAGGGCGCGGAGACCCTCCACGCGCGGCAGCGCCTGGTGAACGCGGCCAAGGCCGTTCACATTCAGGCCATCGACTCGGTGTACGGGGACATCGACGACCTGGAGGGCCTGCGCGCCTGGGGCCTGCGCTCCCGGGCCATGGGCTTCGAGGGGATGGGTTGCGTGCACCCCCGCCAGATCCCCGTCATCCACGAGGCCTTCGCCCCGACCGCGGAGGAGATCGCCCGGGCCGAGCGCATCGTGGCCGCCTTCGAGGAGGCCAAGGCCAGGGGCCTGGGCGTGGTGAGCCTGGGCTCCAAGATGATCGACCCGCCGGTGGTGGCCCGCGCGGTCAAGCTGGTCGAGCGCGCGAGGAGGATGGGGCGATGACCGCCAAGAAGGACCTGGTGAAGAACGCGGCCGGACGGATGGTGCCGGCGGTGGTGAACGGGCGCGAGGCGACGCCCTACAAGGGTGTGAACAAGCATGTGCCGGACGCGGCCAAGCACGGTCCTCCGATCCGCTCCTGCGCGGACTTCCCGGCCGACGGCGACAAGCGCGCGCCGGACCTCGAGACCGCGCTTCGCCGATGCGGGCTCAAGGACGGGATGACCATCTCCGGACACCACCACCTGCGCAACGGCGATGCGGTGTCCCTGGCCGCGCTCCAGGCGGCGGACCGGCTCGGGGTCAAGGACCTCATGTGGTTCCCCAGCGCCTCCTTCCCTTCCCAGGCGGCGGTCATCGACCTCATGGACCGCGGCACGGTGCACCACATCGAGGGGAGCATGAACGGGCCCCTGGGCGAGTACTGCTCCCGGGGTAAGATGCGCGGCCTGGGCGTCCTGCGCTCCCACGGCGGCCGCTGGCAGGCCATACAGGACGGCGAGGTGCACATCGACATCGCCGTCATCGCCGCCCCCACCGCCGACGCCTTCGGCAACGCGGACGGCTCCCATGGGCCCTCGGCCTGCGGATCGCTCGGTTTCGCCCTGGCCGACTCCATCTACGCGGACAAGGTGATCGTGGTCACCGACAACCTCGTCCCCTTCCCCTGCATTCCCTGGCAGATCCAGGGGAACAATGTGGACGCCGTGGTGGTGGTGGACTCGATCGGCGACCCGGCCAAGATCGTCTCCGGCACCACCCAGATCACCAAGAGCCCGGACCGGCTCCTGATCGCCCAGCAGATCGCGCAGTTCCTGCGGGACGCGGGGATCCTGCGCGAGGGGTTCTCGCTCCAGGCGGGGGCGGGAGGGATCTCGCTCGCCTTCGTCGCGTACCTGCGCGAGATGATGCACCGCGAGAAGGTGAAGGCGCGCTTCATCCGCGGCGGCTCCACCCGGGTGCTTGTGGAGATGCTCCAGGAAGGCCTCACGGACTACATCCTGGACGGCCAGACCTTCGACCTGGATGCCGTTCGCTCCATCGCGAGCGACCCTAGGCATGTGGCCACCTCTCCCTTCACCTCGTACAACTTCCACGGCAAGGGCAACTTCGCCTCGATGGTGGACGCGGTGGTGCTGGGCGCCACCGAGGTGGACATCCACTTCAACGCCAATGTGGTCACCCACTCGGACGGCCTGCTGCTCCACGGGATCGGCGGGTGGCAGAATTGCCTCTTCGCCGGGTGCACGATCCTCGCCGTGCCATCCTTCCGCGACCGCATCCCGGTGATCGTGGACGAGGTGACCACGCTGGTGGGGCCGGGCGAGCTGGTGGATGTGGTGGCCACCGAGCGCGGCATCGCCGTCAACCCGCGGCGCAAGGACCTGCTGGAGGCGGTGAAGGGATCGAGCCTCCCCATCCGGCCGATCGAGGAGCTGAAGGCCGAGGTGGAGCGCATGTGCGGCAAGCCCGCGCGGCCCAAGCGCACGAGCGAGCCGGTGGCGGTGGTGAAGTGGGTGGACGGCACGGTGCTCGACACCGTGTGGAGGGTGGGCGAGGACGTGCGGCCGATGACCACCGAGGGCGGGGAATAGACCCTCCCCCGGCGGCCGGGCCCTTACTCCTGCCCCAGGATCCCGCCCAGCAGGCCGCCGCCGCGCCCCCCACCGGTCGCGCCGCCCCGGGGGAGCTTCGGAACGAGCCAGGCGAGGAAGGCCTGGCTGCTGCGCGTCTGCAGGTAGAGGGTCCCCTGCCCACGGAACTCGCAGACCAGCCCCTCGCCGGAGAGGATCGTCGACTTCCAGTTGCCCACGCGGCGAACATCGAATTCGAGACCGCCGGTGAAGCCCACCACATGCCCCGTGTCCACGACATAGGGCCGGCCCGAGATCGGTACCTGGTGGATGGCTCCGTAGCTCGAGAAGATCAGCGGCCCGCGGCCGGCGGCCTTCAGGAGAAAGAGCCCCTCGCTCCCGAAGAAGGTCTTCGCCCCTCCCCAGCTCGCGTCCACGGACAGCTCGGGTCCGGAGGCGAGGAAGGAGCCCGACTGGAGGTAGAAGGTCTCTCCGGCCAGGTTCAGGCTCGTGACATCGCCCGGCAGGGACGGGGCCAGGGTGATCTCCCCTGGCCCCCCGCGCGAGACGAAGGTGTTGAAGAAGAGCGACTCGCCGCCCAGCACCGTGCGCTTGAGGGCGCCCAGGACGCCGCCCTTCATGCCGGTCGCGATCTCCAAATTGGCGGACATGCTGACCATCGCCCCGCCCTCGGCCTGGATGACCTCTTCGGGGTCCAGCGAGACGATGGCGAGCGAATAGGACGGCTGGTACTTCACATCGATCTTCATCACGACCTCCTCGATGGCTCCCCGGTGAATCTACTCGATGCCCTTGAGCTCCGACTCGAAGGCCTCGCGGCTGCGCCGGCGCACCGGGCCGAACTCCGGCACCACCGGCGGCTCTTCCTGGCGCAGGCGGAGGACCTCTGCGATGGCACGGTCGAGCTGGGCGTCGATCCCCTTGGCGAGCTCATCCGGATGGTTCTGCACCACGATGTCCGGATCCACGCCGTGGTTCTCGATGGTCCAGCCGCCGTCCGGCTCCCACCAGGCGTACTCGGGCTGGGTCACCATGCCGCCGTCCACCAGGGTCTTGTCGCCTCGGATGCCGACCACGCCGCCCCAGGAGCGCATGCCGATCACCGGGGCGAGCCCGAGGCGCTGGATCGCCGCCGGGAAGATGTCCCCGTCCGAGCCGGCGAACTCGTTGGTCAGCACCACGAAGGGCCCGTTCAGCACCCGGCTGGGGTAGGTGTACACCCCGCCGCTCCGGGCCCGGTCGAAACTCACCACCTCGCGGCGCAGCCGCTCGACCATCATCTGGGACACGGAGCCGCCGCCGTTCCAGCGCGCGTCCACGACCATCCCTTCCTTGTCGAGCTGCGGATAGAACCAGGTGTTGAAGCGGATGAGCCCGTTCTGTCCCATGTCCGGGATGTGGATGTAGCCGATCCTGCCGCCGGTCTTCCCGGCGACATACTCGCGGTTGCGCCGCACCCAGTCGACATAGCGCAGGTTCCGGTCGTTGCCGATCGTCTTCACCACCACCTCCCGCGCCCCGTCCATCGCGTTGCGCGTGTTGACGGTGAGGACGACCTCCTTGTCGGCCAGGTTGTCGAAG
>CAZWKH010000244.1:0-3968 GCA_964633885.1 uncultured bacterium
CTCTACGCGGCCTCGGAGGATCCGGCCACACAGGAGGGCCCCGCGGCGTGAGCGCTCCGCTGGTGACCGTGATCCTGGTGAGCTACGGCACCCGCGATCTCACCCTGGCGGCGCTGGACTCGGTGCGGGCCGCCTCGGGCGAGGTGCCCCTTGAGGCGGTGGTGGTGGACAACGCCTCCCCCGACGACAGCGCGGAGGCCATCGCGACGAATCACCCATGGGCGCGGCTCATCCGCTCCGGGGAGAACCGGGGCTTCGCGGCGGGCGCCAACATGGGGGCGCGGGCCGCGACGGGGGACTGGCTCCTCTTCCTCAACTCCGATGCGCGGCTTGTGGCGGGATCCCTCGCCGCGCTGGTTCGGGAGGCGCGAGAACTGCGCTCGCCGGGTCCGATAGGCCCGAGGATCCTGCGGCCGGACGGGCGCGGCGAGCGCTCCGCGGGCAGGTTCATCGGGCCCTGGCGGGACCTCCTGCGCGCCCTGAGACTGGGGCGGATCCTGCCGCCGCTGGGCGTCTTCGAAGGGGTGTTCCTGGAGCCGCGGCCGGGGCCGGCCCGCGAGGTGGATTGGGTCTCGGGCGCCTGCATGCTGGTCTCGCGAAGGGTCTTCGAGGAGGTGGGGGGCTTCGACGAGGCCTACTTCCTCTATGTCGAGGACATGGATCTCTGCTACCGGCTCCGGCGATCGGGCCGCCGCGCCGTCTACCTGCCGGAGATCGTGGTGCTTCACGAGCTGGGGAAGAGCCGTGGCGCGGACTGCCGGATCCTGGTGGACGGGGGTGACGGTCCCGAGTACTTCGTCCGCAAGCACGGCATCCGCTACCCGCTCGTTGCGCAACGCGCCCTGCGGGGCCTGGACCTCCTGATCTGGCTGGCGCTCTCGGCCCTGCGCATTCCCCTGGCCCGGATGCGCGGAGAGGACACCGCCGGTTTCGAGCAGGAGGCGAGGCTCTGCCGCCGATCCCTCGGCGCGCTCCTCCATGGGTCTGCGACGGCCCTTCCGCGCGAGCGAGGGAAGGGCTAGCCCGCGAGGGATTCCCGCGAGAGCCCGGTGGCCTCGGAGAGGACGGCGAAGACCCTTTCGCGGAAAACCGGGAGATCGAAGCGCAGGGCATGCTGCCGCAGCAGCTCCCCGTCCCAGCGCATGGACCGGCAGCGCTCGACACCCGCCAGGAGCGATTCGGGGTCTTGCTCATCGAAGAGGACCCCTGTCTCGCCGTCCACCACCGTGTCCAGAGCGCCGCCTCCCCGGAAGGCCACCACCGGGCGGCCCGAGGCGTTGGCCTCGAGAGGCGTCAAGCCGAAGTCCTCGAGGCCGGGGAAGATGAGGGCCTGGCACTCGCCCAGCATGCGCTCGACATCCGCGTCGCTTCCCTGGCCCAGGAAGGTCACATTCGGTCCCGCGGCCCGCTCCAACGCCTTGCGATCGGGCCCATCTCCGAGGACCCGCAGCGGCAGGCCGCAGCGATTGAAAGCCTCCACCGCGAGGTCGATCCGCTTGTAGGGCAGGAGACGGGACACCACCAGGAAGTAGGGCTCGAGCCGCGCCGCGGGATGGAACCGCCGGCAGTGGACGGGGGGCGGCACCACGAGGGAGTCCCGCCGGTAGCTGTCGCGGATCCGGCCCGCCACCGTGGTCGAGTTGGCCAGATAGATGTCCGGCCGGTCCGCAGTGCGCAGGTCCCAGTCCTTCATGATCCGGATCAGCGGCGGGAGGGCCAGCCGCGAGACCGCGCCGAGGTTCGCGCGCCGGACATAGCCCTCGTAGTCCCACACGAAGCGCGCGGGGGTGTGGCAATAGCAGAGGTGGAGCGCGTCCTGCCGGGCCTTGGCCCCCTTGCCGAAGGCGCAGCTGCTGCTCAGCACCAGGTCGAACCGTGAGAGGTCGAACCCCTCGATGGCGAGGGGATAGAAGAGGAAGTACTTGCGAAAATGCCGACTCAGCCCGGGGAGGCGCTGCATCCAGGACACCCGCAGGTCGGCCCCCGCCATCTCCGGCCAGAGGCTTTCCCGATCCAGGATCGGGGTGAAGACCGGGGCCTGGGGAAACATGGTGTGCAGCACGGCCACCACCCATTCGGCGCCGCCATGCTGGTTGAGGTAATCGGCCACGATGGCCACCCGGGGTCGCACGGGAAGCCTCTTCTGCTTCACAGACATGGTGAAGCCTTTGGGTTCATGTCCAAGACACGCTTGTAGATACGATCCATTGTCCGGCCCAGGCGTTGGGGGGAGAACCGCTCGCAAGCCCTTGCCCGGCTCGCCGGTGAGGGGCGTGGGAGCCGGCCCGCCGCGGCCAGCTCGAAGGCCTGGGTCCAGCCGGGGACATCCATGGGGTCCACCCAATGCACCTCATCCGGCTCGAAGGGGGCCATGGCCTCGCGCAGGGGCGGGATGGCCGATACCGCCACGGGCGCTCCCGCCACCGCGGCCTCCAGCGGCGGCAGTCCGAAGCCTTCGAGTCGCGAGGGGAAGAAGAAGCCTGATGAGGCCCGCGCGAGGACCAGCATCTCGCCCTGGGTGAGGGTGCCGAGGACGCGCAGTCCGGGGACGCCCTCATAGCCGGCGACATGGAGAACGAGGGGAAGCGCGGGCGCTGTGTCCGACGCGGCGCTCCGGTGATAGGCCCGGTACGCCTCCACCAGGGTGGCCAGGTTCTTGTGGCGTTTGGGGCTCGAGAGACAGAAGAAGAAGCGGCCCTCGGCGAGTCCGAGCCGGGCCAGGATCCGCGGGATCTCATCGCGGTCCGGCTCCTGGGCGAAGCCGGGGTCCACCGCGTTGGGCGCGAGCTCGATGCCGGCTTCCGGCAAGCCGGCCCAATCCGCGATCTCCTTTCGGGACTGCTCCGAGACGGTCGCCCGGGCCGCGGCTCCCCGCAGGAAGGGCCGCACCAGGGCGCGGTAGTAGAGCTTCTGCGCGGCGTTGCCTTCCCGCAGGTGGATCAGGTCGTGAACCGTGGCGACCCAGGGCACCGGGCAGCGGAGGAGCGAGGAGAAACTGGGGCTGTGGTAGATGACGCGCGCGCCCGGGGGGAGGGACGCGGCGATCGCCCGCAGCGCTCGGGGGAGTTCCACCAGCTCCGAGGGATGGAGGAAGGGCGCGCGGATCTCCCGCGTGGCGAAGCCGGCCGCCGCCCTCCTGGCCCGGTCCCCCTCGCGCTGCGGGATCAGGAACAGCACCTGGTAGGGAAGTCCCTCGGCGGTGTCCCGCATCGTGGCGAGGGCGCCGGCGAGGAGGGAGACATACCGGGCGATGCCCACCGGCTTGGGCCCCACCATGCGCGCGTCGATGACGACCATGTGCCGGTTCGCTGCTCCCGTCCCTTCGGCGCGGCAGGACAGGCCGGAGGCCACCGCCGTCATCGGGTGCCCGCCGCAGCGGGACCGGAGCCCGCCGGGAAGCCTGGTCCGCCGCTTCCTGAAAGCAGTTCGAGGATCGCCTGCGCCACATCTTCCGCATCGGGACCCATTCCTCTGGGCCCCTCCACGACCCGGCCATGCGGAGCGGCCGGTCCCCAACGGCGGGGATCGTTGCCGGAGAGGAACGGCACCACCGCATGGGTTCCCACCGCCGCCGCCAGGTGCGAGGGTCCCGACTCGTTTCCGAGGAAGAGGTCGGCGGAGGCCAGGAGGGAGGCGAGCCCGGCAATGGAGAGCGGAGCGTCGAGGGCGAGGACCCGTGAAGGAGCGGGCAGATAGAGGACAGGGCGGGGTTCGAGTTCCCCCGCTCCGACCAGGCAGACCAGCAGCGGCCGCTGCGCGCTCACCAGGTCCAACGCTTCGGCGAAGCGGCTCCAGGGCCAGCGCGTCCGGGGATCTCCCGAGCCGGGGTGGACTACGATCGTGGGCAGGGTCTCGTCGAATCCCGGTGAGCGCAAAGCCCCTTCTACTTCCTCATGCGCCGCATCCTTCACCAACGCTACCGGTGGCGCCGCATCGGCCCCCGCAGGGCCGGCCAGGGCGGCCAGTTC
>CAZWKH010000245.1:0-3942 GCA_964633885.1 uncultured bacterium
AGCGCACCCTCCACGCGGGGACCGAGCCCAAGAGCCGGACCGTGATCACCTGGCCGGCGCGGACCGGCCTCGACGAGATGGAGATGTTCCACCTGCGCCGGGCCGGGGAGGTGCTGAACATCCGCCTCCGGGAGCTTTTGCGCGAGGCGCTGAGCGGCACCTATTCCGTGGAAGTGGAGTATGGGAACATGATCCCCTTCCCCGGATACGAGGCGACCTCCATCCTGTTCGGCTCCGCGCCGGAGAGCGCGGCGGACCTGACCGCTCAGGTCCTTGCCGAGGTCGCCCGGTTCCAGAGGGAGGGGCCGACCGCCGAGGAAGTGGCGAAGATCAAGGAGATGCAGCTGCGCGAGCTGGAGACCTCGCTCGAGCAGAACTCCTACTGGCTGTCGAGCCTGCGGACCGTGCAGGCGATGGGCTGGGATCCCCTGCGGATCCTCGCCCGCAGCGAGCGCATCGAGGGGATCACGGCGGCGAAGCTGAAGGAGGTCTTCACCCGGAACTATCCGGACGACAACTACACCGTCATCCGGCTCATGCCGGAGACGCCCGGCGGATCGGCGCCTCGCTGATCCCTCCGGCGGCAGAGACACAGAGAAGGGGGGTCCGATGATCACGAGGATGATACGGGCGGCGCGACTGGACTCGTCGCTCTACGAGATGGTGGAGACCGATTCCTCCTACACCCGGGAATCGGCGATCGTGGTGCTGCTGGCCTCGGCCGCCGGCGGGCTGGGGCTGATGCTCAGCCAGGGACAGAGCGTGAAGTCCCTCGTCGTCGGGATCATCGCCACCTTCATCAGCTGGCTCGTGTGGTCCGGGATCACCCTTCTCATCGGAACCCGCGTCACCAAGGGTCCCCAGACCGAGTCGAACATGGGCGAGATGCTGCGGGTGCTGGGTTACGCGCACACGCCGCGCCTCCTCTCGCTCTTCGTTTTCATCCCCCTCCTCGGTCCGGCCCTCGTCTTCGTCGGCGCGGTCTGGTCCCTCTCCGCCGCCATCGTGGCCATCCGTCAGGCCCTCGACTTCGGGACGGGGCGGGCGGTGGTCACCGTTCTGCTCGGCTGGATCGTGATTCTTCTCATCAATGTCGTGACCATGGGGCTCCTCGGCATCCGGCCGGGTGCGGGGGCCTGAGGGCCGCAGGGCCTGAACGCGGGGAGGGCTCCCCCACCGGACGCGGCCATCGCGGTCACGGACGGACGGCGAGCCCTTCCCCCGCGCCGATCCACCCTTCGATCCCCTCCTTGTACCAGAGCAGGTTCAGGTATCCCCGGCGGGCGGCGAGGGTCGAGCCGTTGCGGCTGCGGGTGCAGGTGGGGCCGTAGCAGTAGACCACCAGCGGGATGCGCGCGCGGTCCGCGCCCGGCCACCACTCCACGGCCAGGTGGTCCAGATACCGGTCGAAGAGCTGGGGCTCGAGGCTCAGGGCTCCCGGCAGATGGCCGCCGCGGTACTCATGGCCGCCCCGCAGATCGAGCAGGATGAAGCCCGCAGGCGGAATGTCGCGCAGACTCTCTCCCCAGGCCGCGTGGAGCATGGCCCTGAGTTCCTCGGTGCCGATGAGGCGGGTGACAGGGGCGTCGTCATGGGCCCGCCAGCCCGCGAACCCCTCGGGATAGACCCGCAGGCGTCGGATGCCGGCGAGGCGCGCGGCGAAGTAGGGATGCACCGGCGCGTCCGCCGCGCCGAGATCGCCGCAGACCAGGAGCTCGTCCTCCAGGTCCACATACTCCCGCGCTCTCGGGCCCCATTGCGCGAAGATCCCGCGCATCCCGGGGCCGTCGCGATGGAGGCCGTCTTCGGTGAGCAGCGCGTCGAGAGGAAAGGGCAGGCTGTGTGGGATGTGCCCGGCTGCCCATGCCTCGGCGGGGCGCCAGTCCAGGATGGAACAGCCGCGGGTTCCGAAGCGCGCGCGGACGAAGGCGTAGTCGCAGATCCGCGAGGTGTCGGGAAGGGCGGTGAACCGCGCCGAGGCCTCGGCGGGGTCGCCCCGCACCATCGTGCCGCCCGCCGCCTGCCAGGCCTCGATGCCTCCGTCGAGGAGCGTGACCCGAGGGTGGCCGGCCAGCTCGAGGAGCCAGAAGAGCGCGCCCGCGGCGGCTGGACGGCTGCGGTCGGAGACGCAGAGGACCTCGCCGTCGCTCGGCACCCCCGCGGCCTCGAACAGAGCGGCGAGACTCTCCGGGCGGCCGTCCCAGGCGGCCAGCTCGACGCGGCGTGATCCGGGAATGTGGCCCTCGCGGTAGTTCGCAGCGGGCCGCGCGTCCACGATCACCAAAGCGGCGGCCCCCCGGCTGCGCAGCCAGGATGCGTCTCGCAGGAGCTCGGGGTAGACCACCGGCTCTCTCACGCGCTTGCGCATGCCGTCCCAGATGGAGCTCTGGGCCCCGGCGACGGGCGCGCCGAAGAGGGCGATCAGGCACAGGGCGCGGACCGAGAGCAGGGCGGCCGCCTGCCGGCGCGAATGCCTTGGCCTGGAGGCCGGGCGGGGGTGAGTCACGCGCTGATTCCTCGGGCAGGGGCCAGGGGGTAAGATGCCATGAGGCGACAGGGGAACCGGATCCAATCTAGCGGAGGCCGCCAGTGAAAACCAGTCCGCTCTCGCGGGCCATGCGCTCATCGCTCCTCTGCGTTCTCGCGGCCTTGCACGCCGCGCTCCTGTCCGCCGCCATGGGCTGCGCGGTGGCGCGGGCCCAGGCCCCCGCCGCCCTCCCGCCGAGGGGAATCACGGTGGTGGAGACGGCTCCGGTGGAGACCATGCTCGATCACCCGGAGGTGCCCGACGCCTGGCAGGTCTGGCCCGAGATGATCGGACGGGCCCGGACGGCGCTGGATGTGGCCGGGTTCTACTTCTCCGACGAGCCGGGGAGCCGCCTCGAGCCGGTCATCGCCGCGATCGAGGAGGCGGGGCGGCGCGGGGTGCGCGTGCGGGTGCTGGGCGACGCCGGCTTCTACGGGACCTACCCCGCCACGCTGGACCGGCTCGCGCAAGGGACCAATGTCCGGGTGCGCCTCGTGGACTACCGCGCCCTCACCGGCGGGGTGATGCACGCCAAGTACTTCGTGGTGGACCGGCGCGAGGCCTACCTGGGCAGCCAGAACTTCGACTGGCGGGCCCTGGAGCACATCCACGAGATCGGCCTCAGGGTTCCCTTCCCGGAGTACGCCGAGGAGCTGGATCGCGTCTTCGCCATGGACTGGGAGGAGGCGAGCCCTCTGGGCGAGGACGCCCCGCTTCCCGAGCCCCGCGGCCCCATCCTTGTCCCGGAGCCCCGCCCCCCCTTCGCCTGGATCGAGGCCTCGGGGGACACGGCTCGCTTCCGCCCGGCCATGAGCCCGGCGGGCCGGCTCCCCGACGAGGCCCATTGGGACTTGCCGCAGATCCTGGCCGCTCTCGACGAAGCCCGGGACTCCGTACAGGTCACGCTGCTCACCTACAACCCCACCGCGCGGGACAAGACGGTCTGGACGGACCTCGACGAGGCGCTGCGCAGGGCGGGGGCCCGTGGGGTGCGCGTGCGGCTCCTGGTGGCCGACTGGTGCAAGCGCAAGCCCGCGATCGATCACCTGAAGAGCCTCTCCGAGGCGCCGGGGCTCGAGGTCCGTCTGGTGACCATCCCCGAGGCCTCGGCGGGGTTCATCCCCTTCGCGCGGGTGACCCACGCCAAGTACGCGACCGTGGACGGCCGGATCTGCTGGGTGGGAACGAGCAACTGGGAGAAGAGCTACTTCACCGCGGCGCGCAATGTGGGGCTCATCGCCTGGAGCCGGGAGCTGACCGCCGCGCTGGACCGGGATTTCCGCACCCTCTGGCACAGCCCCTACGCCTATGCGGTGGACCCCGGAAAGGACTACGCGCCGCCGCGCATCGGGGCGTGACTTCAGCGGCCCGGATCGCTCCCGGCGCGCGCCGGCTGCTCCGTTCCCGCGGCCTCC
>CAZWKH010000246.1:0-3874 GCA_964633885.1 uncultured bacterium
AGGCCGGTTCCGAGCACCAGGACATCCGTGTACCGGGGACATTCCGCGACCATATCGGGTTCCGTGGGCCAGAGATGGGGCCTTTAGGCGGCGCGCTGCGGGCCGATGATATCGGATGGCACCCGCCCTCACAAGGCGAGGGCCAAATCACCCAACCCTGCTGCGACGGAACCGCTCGGGTTCACGCCCATACCCGCCGGCACCGATACCGTGGAAGGACTCAGTCGCCCGCCGTGGTCGCCGCTCGCGCGGTGCAGACCCCGGAGGCTTGTTCGACAAGGAGGAGAGAGGATGAGTTTCCGTCATCGTCTGCCCTGGCTGGCCGCGCTCATGGTCGTGCTCGCCCTGGGCTTCACGGCGTGCAGCGACGAAGAGGGGGGCGACAGCCGCAACATCGTCGATGTGATTTCGCTGAACGGCAACGAGCCCCTGGCTGCCGATGTCTGGGAGTGGATCGACGACAAGGACCACTCCAAGGGCGGGTACATCCCGCTCGAGATGGTCGAGGTGACCTTCCGGAGCCGGGCTCATGACGACGCCCTGACCATCGAGCCGGCCGAGCCCTTCGGCTCGGTGCGTTTCACCAGCTTCGACGTCGTCTTCCTCGACGCAGCCGGCACTGCCGGGGGCGCGGACTTCGACGCCGACGGGCAGATCGATCTCGTCAACTTCTCGGCGCCGATGAACGCGGTGGTGCCCATCGGGCAGACCGCGACCGCAGGGATCCAGATCGTCAGCTTCGAGAACAAGGCCACCCCGCCTGTCGCCTGTCTCGGCCCGCTGGAGTTCCTGGACTACGGGGAGTGCACCGGCGTGAACGCCGTCGAGTTCGCCGTGAGCGCCCGCATCACCTTCCACGGCGTGGAAGAGACGAGCGGCGACAAGATCACGCTCACCCGCGGCCTCTATGTGACCATCGCCGACCTCTACTCGAAGTAGACGCGGCGGCCGGTCAGGAGTTCGGAGCGGGAGCGGTCCCCGGACCGCTCCCGCTTCCCATTGCCGCCGGGGAGCGCACCGCTCAAGGAGCGGCCCGGCGCGCCGGCACCGCGCCCAGGAGTCGCGCAAAGAGCGCGTCCCACCCCCCTTCCACCTCCAGGGTGATGTCCAGCACCCACCAGGGCGCGGAAGGATCCGCATGGGCCGCCAGGCGCACCGCGTCCTTGCCGGTGGTCACCAGGGCAAGGCCCCTCCCCCGCGCCGCGCCCTCCAGCTCGCGCACCTCCTCCAGCCCGAACCGGTGATGGTCGCGGAAGACCGACCAGCCCTCCACCCTGGCCCCCTCCTCCTCCAGGAGGGCGCGGAACCGCTCCGGCCGCCCGATCGCAGCCACGCCATGGACCGCGAGCCCATGGAGCGAGGGCGGGCTCGCCTCGGCGCCGCCCAGCGCGGCGAGGCCCCTCGGCCGGACCCATGCCCGGGTGCGCGGCGCCGAGGGCGCGAAACGATCCATTGCACGCAGGACTGCGGCCGCGATCGGCTCCCCCGGCCGCATCCCGGTGAGCAGGAGGTGATCGGCGCGGCACAGCGCCGGGGGCGGCTCGCGCAGGGTCCCCGCGGGGAGGAGCCGGCCGTTGCCAAAGGGACGGCGCGCGTCGAGCAGCACCAGGTCGCGATCGCGGGCCAGCGGACGGTGCTGGAATCCGTCGTCGAGAAGGAAGAGATCCGCGCGCCCGCCTCGGGCCAGAAACTCCCTCGCTCCTTCGGCGCGCCGCGCCCCGACCAGCACCGGCATGTCCGGAAGGGCGCGGCTCAAGAGCAGAGGCTCGTCGCCCGGATCCGGACCCGGCCCACCCACCCAGGCGCCCTCCCGCAGCAGCCCGGACGCGCCTGAACCCCCATAACCGCGAGTGAGCACGGCGGGGTGAAGGCCCGCGCGGCGCGCGGCCTGAGCCAGGGCCAGCACCGCCGGCGTCTTCCCGGTGCCGCCCACCTCCAGGTTCCCCACGCTCAGCACCGGACGCTCCAGACGCTCGACCGAGCGCCAGCCATGGTCGTAGGCCGCGTGGTAGAGCGCGGTGCCCGCGGCGTAGAGAAGCGCGGCCGGACGCGCGAGGAGCGGGCTCAGACTCTCGAGGTCAGTCATCACTTCCCCACCGCGCGAGCACCCCGCGCTCCGCCAGCCAGGCCACCGCCCGCGCGGCCCCGCCGCGCAGGGTCGCGGCTGCGGCGCGGCAAGCCTCGCCATCCCCTCGGCGGACGGCGTCATCCTCCAGCCATCCGTCGATTGCCCGCGCCAGGTCCTCGGCGCCTCGCACCACGCGCGCCCCGCCGCTCTCCACGAGAAGCCGCGCGTCCTCCGCGACATTGGACAGATGCGGTCCGAAGAGCACCGGAAGCCCCGCCAGCGCGGCCTCCAGCGGATTGTGCCCGCCCACCGGAACCAGGGTTCCGCCCACGAAGGCCATGGTCGACGCCGCGTAGAAGGCGGGGAGTTCCCCATGGGTGTCCAGGATCAGGACATCGGCTCCGGCGTCGCCCGAAGCGGGCCGGGTTCGCCGCGCCACGCGCCATCCACGCCGCGAGATCTCCGCGTCCAGACCGCCCCAGTCCGACGGATGGCGCAGTGCCAGCGCGAGCCTGAGGTCGGGATGGCGGGCACGCACCGAGCCGAAGGCGTCCAGCACCGCGCCCTCCTCGCCGCGGCGCAGGCTCCCCGCGGTCCAGAGGGGCGCCTCGCCCCAGGGCAGCGCCGCGGCGGCCGCCGTCGTGATGCGGTCGTGCTTGGCGTTGCCCGTCACGCGCAGCGCCTCCGCGGGCAGGCCCAGCGCGAGGAACCGCTCCGCGTCCAGGTCCGTGCGGGCCGCCACCGCGCGCATCTCGCCCAGCAGCGGCGCGAAGAAGGATCGCAGCCGCCGGTACCGCGGCCAGGCGCGATCGGAGAGCCGGCCGTTTACCACCGCCGTCGCGGCGCCGCGCGCGCGCGCGCAGAGAAGCCAGTGGGGCCAGAGCTCGGTCTCCACCAGAACGAGGGCGCGGGGCCGGCGACCGTCGAAGGCCCGGGCCGCCGCGAGGGGCAGATCGAGAGGGGCCAGCCATGCGCGCTCTCCCCAGACGCGCCGCGCGGCGCCGCGCCCGGAGAGGGTGTTGACCGTCACCGCGAAGCGGCCGGTGAGACCCTCGGCGCGGGCATGCTCGAGTATCGGCTCCACTGCGGCGATCTCGCCCAGGGAAGCGGCGTGCCACCAGCTCTCCACGGGCTCGAGCCCCACCCTCGCGAGCCGCTCGGCGCGCAGCTCAGGCGATTCCCCCCGGGCGAAGAGGCGCAGGAGCGCGGGGGCCAGGGGCTCGACCATCCCCGTGAGCCCGCGGTGGAGGAACCCTGCCGCGCTCATGGCGCGACCTCACGATCCGCCTCGGCCTCCGCCGCGTTCAACGCCTCCTCGAGCCGCATCCTCCACGGCTCCAGGTCGGCGGCGGCGGGCACCAGGATCGCGTCCCCATAGACGACGGCGCCGCGCGCCCCGGGACGCGGCACCTGGAAGGCATCCCAGGAGCCCAGCGTCCAGGCGGGTCGCGCGGAGACCCCCATGGGCAGGATCGGTTTTCCGCTGCGCGCGGCGAGCACCACGGCTCCCATCTGCGCGCGGTGCCGCGGACCCCGCGGACCATCCGGGGTGATCGCCACCGGACGCCCCTCCGCCAGGGCCCTCTCCAGCTCGGCCAGTCCCTCCCGTCCACGCCGGCTCGAGCTGCCGCGGACCGGATGGAATCCCAGCCGCCGCGACGCGCGGGCGATCATCTCGCCGTCCTCGGAGAGGCTCACCAGCACCGCCGTACCCCTGCGGCCCGCCCGGCCGGCAAGGAGAAAACCGCGGCCATGCCAGAAGGCATAAATGACTCTACCCTCCCGGCTCAAGGCGTTTTTCTCGTG
>CAZWKH010000247.1:0-3481 GCA_964633885.1 uncultured bacterium
GCCGTGGTGGCCTCGGCGAGGTCCGGCACCTCCAGGCCCTGGGCCTCGCAGGCGTCGGTGGCGAGGATGCCGGGCCCTCCGGCATTGGTGAGGATCGCGACGCGGCTTCCGCGCGGCATCGGCTGGTAGGCGAGGAACGCGGCCATGTCGAAGAGCTCTTCCACCGTGTCCACGCGGATCACCCCGGTCTGGGCGAAGATCGCATCCACGGCGACATCGGCGCCGGCCAGGGCCCCGGTGTGGCTCGAGGCGGCCGTCATGCCCCGCCTCGTGCGCCCGCTCTTCACCGCCACGATCGGCTTGCGCATGGTGATTTCGCGGGCGAGCCGCAGGAACTTGCGCGGGTTGCCGAAAGATTCCAGGTAGAGCAGCATGACCTTTGTGCGGGGGTCGGCGTCCCACCACTGGACGAGGTCGTTGCTCGAGACATCCGTCTTGTTCCCCATCGAGACGAACTCGCTCACCCCGATGTTGAAGCTGCGGGTGTAGTCGAGGATGGCCACCCCCAGAGCGCCGCTCTGGCTGGCGATGGCGACATTCCCCTCCGGGGGGTAGGTCGGGGCGAAGGTCGCGTCGAGGCGGATTCCCGGAGCCGTGCTCAGGATGCCGAGACAGTTGGGCCCCACCAGGCGCATTCCGTGGGAGCGCACGATCTCCCGAAGCCGCGCCTCCCGGGCCGCTCCCTCCTCGTTCACCTCCTTGAAGCCCGCCGAGATCACCACCACCCCACGCACGCCCTTCGCGGCGCAGGCCTCCACGGTGGCCACCACGGCCGGAGCGGGGACCACCACGACCGCGAGGTCCACGGGGCCGGGAATGTCCCCGATGCTCGGGTAGGCCTTCACCGACTGCACCACATCCGCTTTCAGGTTCACCGGATAGACCGGGCCCTGGAAGCCGTTCACGAGCAGGTTGCGGAAGATCTCGGCGCCGATGGTGCCGCGCCGGGTGGAGGCCCCGATCACCGCCACCGAGCGCGGGCGCAGGAGGCCGGAGAGGTCCACGGGCGGCTGCGCGGGCCGGTCCGGTCCGGGCGCGGACGCGCTCCCGGGGCGACCGGGCGACCGGCCTGTGCTCAAGAGAGAACGCTCTCGCGGTCGGCGGGGTGCACGACGAGGACGGGACAGGGCGAAGTCCGCACGACCTTCTCGGTCACGCTCCCCAGCAGCATGTGCTTGAGGCCGGTGCGGCCATGGGTGCCCATGACGATGAGATCCACCTTCTCCTCCCGCGCGAGCCCCACGACGCCCGCGAAGGGCGCTCCGTGGAGGATGCGCGCATCCAGTCGGACCCCTTCCGGCAGCGACTTCGGCACGAACGCGTCCATCTCCCTGGCCGCTTCCTCCGAGAGACGCCGGGTCAGCTCCGGGGGCGGCACCGCGATCCCCACATAGCCGTAGGTAAGCGGGATGTCGTCCACCACATGGCAGACCAGAAGAACGCCGCCCGGAGACACGAGGTCGAGGGCGTAGGCGAGAGCCGCCCGCGAAGTCTCCGAGAAATCGATGGGGGCGAGCACCTTCGTGAACTGCCTGGCCATGCTCCTACCCTCCTCTTTGCCCCGTTCCGCGCCGCGCGCGGCGGGCCGGGGACCGGCCCGGGGGCTTCGTTCGGAGTATAGACCGCCCCGCTTGCGCGCGCACCGCGCATTCCCCACACTCAGACGATGCCCGCCGCCCCCGCGCTCCGCATCCCCGACCCTCCGGGCGCGGCCCGCCTGCGCGCGGCGCTCAACGCCTGGTACCGCCGCCACCGCCGCTCCCTCCCCTGGCGCGACAGCGGCGACCCCTACCGCGTGCTCGTCTCCGAGTTCATGCTCCAGCAGACCCAGGTGGCCGCCGTGCTCCCCCGCTTCGAGCCCTTCCTGGGGCGCTTCCCCACGCTGCGGGCCCTCGCCGAGGCCCCGGAGGAGGCGGTGCGCGCGGCCTGGTCGGGGCTGGGCTACTACCGCCGCGCGCGCAACCTCCAGGCCTCGGCGCGACTCCTCCTGAGCGATCACCACGGCGCCCTGCCTCGCGACATCCCGGCGATCCGCGCGCTCCCCGGCGTGGGCGACTACACCGCCGCCGCTCTCGGGAGCCTGGTGCATAGCCTGCCGAGCGCGGCGGTGGACGGCAATGTGATCCGTGTGATCGCGCGACTCGCCGGCTGCCGCGAGCTCGCCTCCCGCGCGACGGCACGGCGGGCGCTCCAGGATCTGGCCGACGCGCTGCTCGACCGCCGCCGGCCGGGGGACTGGAACCAGGCGATGATGGAGTTGGGGGCGACGGTGTGTCTCCCTCGCAACCCGCGCTGCGCCGCCTGTCCCTGGCGTGAGGCCTGCCGGGCGCGAGCCGAGGGCGATCCGCAACGCTATCCCCTGCGCAAGGCTCCGCGTGCGAGCGTGAAGGTGGCCCGCGCCGTGGCGGTCCTGCGCCGCGGCGAGGCGGTGTACCTGGTCCGGCGCGAGGATGCGAAGCTTCTGGACGGCACCTGGGAACTTCCGGGCCTGGACCTGACGCGTGAGGAGGACGCAGGGCGGCAGCTCGCCGCCCACCTGGAGGCGCTCCTTGCCCGGCCGGCGCGGGTGGGCGCCGAGCTGGCACGGGTGAAGCACGCGATCACCCACCGGCGGCTGACGGTGAGCGCCTACGAGGCCTCGGCGCGCCCCCTGCCGCGCGCGCGCAAGGGCCGCGCCGCGTGGGTCACGATCGGGGAGGCCCCGGCCTATCCCATGTCCTCGATGACGGCCAAGCTCCTCACGGAGCTGGCGCAGCTTCCCCCGCCATCAGGGCGCTGATTTCCGCCCCGGTCCAGGGCGTCACGCGACCGGCGGTCTCCGCGCGCAGGCGGGCCACCTCCTCGATGGTCACCGGCGTTCCCGCATTGCCCCAGGAGGCGCGCAGGTAGCTCAGGATCGCGGCGATCCTCTCGTCGGAGAGGTTGCCGCCCTGCGGCGCCATCTTGTTGAGATACTGCACGCCGTCCACCACGATCTCCCCTTCGAGGCCATGGAGAACGATGCGGATGGGCACGCCCGGATCCGCGTTCACCCAGGACCCTCCGCGCAGGGGCGGGTAGAGATTCTCGAACCCGCGCCCCTCGCGGCCATGGCAGGGAGCGCAGGTGAGGCGGTAATAAGCGCGTCCCTGGGCGTGAGCAGGATCCACATCCGCCGCGTCGCGTTCGCTTTGCCGGCCGCTTCCGCCGCAACCGGCCCAGAGCAGGGCGGCAACCAGGATCGCCGGAGGGAAGACGCGTCGCCGCCGGGGCGCGTGGGTGCGGATTTGGCCCCGCAGGCTCTCAGGTGTCCTCATGGGCAGGCATCTTACCCCCGGTGACCCATCGTTCTCACCTGCGTCCTTGGGGTGTAGGCTCGGCGCACGGCGGTCCATCCTGCTCCGCCCAGCCTCGTCGCCACCCCTCGTCACGGAGGACCCGGTCCATGAAGAGCATCGCCTATGGCTTCACCCGCACCTTTCCGGGGGTCTCCCCCGAGGCC
>CAZWKH010000247.1:3491-3865 GCA_964633885.1 uncultured bacterium
TCGAATCGGCCCTCAAGGAGGTGGGCTTCGGCATCCTGACCGAGATCGATGTGAAGGCCACCATGAAGAAGAAGCTGGATGTGGACTTCCCGAAGTACTGGATTCTCGGCGCCTGCAACCCCGCGGTGGCGCATCAGGCGCTCACCATGGAACCGGGGATCGGCCTCCTCCTGCCCTGCAATGTGGTGGTGACCGAGGATGAGGCGGGCAACGCGGTGGCGGCGATCATCGACCCGCAGGCGATGGTGCGGGCGATACCCGACCACGCCCACCTCGCGGGACCGATGGAGCAGGTGCGGGCGATGCTGCGGCGGGCTCTGGAGAGCGCGTAGCGGACGCGCCTAGACCGGGGCCTGGAACATCCTGCGCGCCTG
>CAZWKH010000248.1:0-3837 GCA_964633885.1 uncultured bacterium
CAGCGAGAGGAGCCCCATGAAGCCGAGGAGGTGCGCGAGGCCGCTCCGGACCGCCTCTCCCGAACGACCCGGACCCTCGCCGAGGCGCCGAACCCCCATCATCCCAATCGGAGGATTGCACCCCGTTCGTCCCGTGAACGCCGAGTGCTTCCGCTACCACCAGCTCTGGCGTGCGCCCCAGCGAGTCGGGTCCGGGACCGGAGACTCGCGTCTCCGGTTTTCACCCCACCCCGCCCCACACATCAAGACGGCACGGAGTATGGCCGCCGCGGCCTCGGCGTCCCAATTCAATAAACGGCTACTGGAAATCCAAGAAAACGATCAGAGCATCACGGCGCTGCGCGAAGGCGCGGTCAAAACACTAGAAGCCGGAAAAAATCAGCGCCGGCGGCCCTTGCGCGGGGATCGTCCGTACTGCACCTGCAGGTCCAGAAAGCGGCCCGGTATCTGCAGCGTGAGGTAGAGGCCCGTGGTGGGATGGTGGAACGGGATGCCGTTGCGCGAGGCCTCGAGGGCGAGCACGGTCACCACCGTGGCGTCGCCGCCCCTGCGGTTTCCCACCTCGCTGGCTTCCTGTTCCGTCTCGGAGAGGTGGATGTACTGGCGCCCTTCCGGTCGGAGGCCATGCAAGCGGACTTCCTGCACCTGATTCGACGCCACCGCCACGAAGAGATGCTCCGGAGGCTCCACCTCCGCGTAGCGGATGGGCCGGCGGAAGGAATGTCCGTAGGTCGCGCGGATGCTGTCCCCGCGCAGCTCGTAGCGCTTGCGGTCGCCGTCCCGGGCCAGGGCTTCCAGATCCTCGCGCGAGACCGCGTCGAGGCCCGACTGGGTGCGGATCACTTCCAGGAGGGGGGTCAGCGCGACGAAGCCCTCTTCGTCCACGGCCAGGTCGAACTGGTGCGCGCGGTGGCGAAGGACCAGGGCCAGGAAGCGGCTCAGGCGGCTGGAGGCGGCATCCGGCGAGGAAGGCATGGGGCGGCGGGCGGGGTCGTATCGGTCGTTCATGGTCCTGCGGGGGAGTCCTTCTCCCCAGGTTCGTTTGGGGGGATGTTCGTCTGCGAAGGGTGAATTCTAGCCCGGAACGCAGGGAGCGTCAATGCGGCCGCGGAGGACGGGCATCTAGGTGAATTCGGGTTTGATGCCGTAGGCGTTTTCGATGGGCAGCGTGAACGCGATTCCCGCCCCGGCGTCGCCGAACGCTCCGCAGATCTCCTCGATCAGGCGCAGGGCGCGGTCGAGTTTCGCGTCGTCGTCGATGACGGAGAGGATCGTCTTGTTGTACGGGCGGCTCGCGCTCAAGAGCGACTGGAAGCTGGCGAAGATCGGGACATCCTGCGCGATGATCCGCCCCATTCCCACGCTGTCCACCACCGTGGCGCCGGTGATCCCGATCTCCACGAAGGCGGCCAGCACTTCTTCGAGCTTCTCCGGCTGATTGAGCACATAGACGAAGAGCTTCATGGCGCCTTCCTAGTGCCGCGACTCGATCGCGTCGAGGACGGCCAGAACCTCGTCGGGACTCTTCGCGTTCCGAAGCCCCGGCGAGAACTCGGGATCCTTGCTCAACCTCGCGATGCGGGCGAGGATCTTCATGTGGAGGCCGGGCGTGCGCGGCGTGCCGAGGAGTACAAAGGCGATGTACACGGGCTCCTCGTCGAGCGCGTCGAAATCCACGCCGTCCGGGAAGATACCGAGCGCGAGCCTCGGGGATTCGATCTCCGCTAGATCGGCGTGGGGGATGGCCACTCCGTTGCCCACCCCGGTCGAGACGACCTCCTCGCGCTGGCGGAGCGCCTCCATCAGCCGCGCCCTGTCTCTTGCGAGCCCGCCGGCGATGACCAGATCGACGAGCATCTCCAGGGTCTCGCGCTTTCCCGCCGAGGGGAGGCCCACCCCGATGCAGCCGCGATCCAGGTAATCGAGCAGTCGCATCAGGCCTGGCCGACCTGTTCCAGCAGGCGGCCCAGCTCGGCCGCGGCCCGCTGAAGCAGGTCTCCTGCCTGCGGGTCCTGGGCCCCGATCCTGCCGATGGCCGTGTCGAGCATGTCGCGCAGGGATCCCAGATCCATGGTGAGTCCTGGCGCGCCCAGGGCGTGGGTGACGAGGTCTCGGGCCCGCGAGGCCCGCTCCCCGGCGAGGCCGTAGTTGCGCTTGCCGACCTCCATGGCCCCGATCAGGAGCTCCGCCCGGGCTTGCCAGAGGCGGCTCTTCGCTTCCGCGAGGCTCGCGCGCGCCTCCAGGTCCCGGGCACGGGTCTCGAAGCTCTTCTCGCTCGCGCGAAACGAGGACTCGAGCTCGGCCGAGGCCGCCCGGTAGCCTGCTACGGGCCGATGGCCCAGGTACCAGCCGACCCCCAGGAGCACCAGAACCGCCAGCAGGACCGAGATCGCACGCGCCATGGCTCGTCGTTCCCTTCGCTCGCGGCCGCAGCGGCAAAGTAGCCCTGGGAGGCCGCGCACCAAGTCGATAGTATTGGCGGCACCTATGCAGGTCAACGGCCTACTCCCCGGGAGCGCGCAGCGATGAGACGCGAGACGGCCTGGACGGTGCTGCTCGCCGCGGGCGCGATCGCGTGGCTTGCGGGAACGGCGCTGCACGCGGCGCCGCTGCGCTGGTTCGGCGCCGCGGTGGGGATCGGCCTGGCCCCGGGGCTCGCGGCCGCGCGCGCGCGGGACCGCGGCGAGCGTTTCTGGCTCCAGGTCTCCAGGGCGCTCTTCCTGGGCCCGCTCCTCTCCGGCTGCGCCGCGACGGTGCTGCTCGCTCTCGGGCTCTCCGCGCGCGCGGCTGCGCCGGTCCTGCTCGCGGGCGGCATGCTGGCGGGTTTCCTCGCCCTTGCGTGGGGGCGTGGGGCCGCCGTGACGGCACCTGCGAGCCGCTGGGAGCGGCGGCTCCTCCTCTGGCTCCTGCTGCTCGCGGTCCTGGTCCTCCTGCCCCACGCGCTGCGCCCCTGGGTGCGCATGCGCAGCGACGCGGTCTTCCATACCGCGGTGTCGCTGGAGATCGCCGCCCGGGGGGTCCCGCCCGGAGATCCCTACTTCGCGGGACTCCCGCTCAACTACATCTGGTTCTACCATGCCCTGCTCGCGGTGTGGTCCGAGGCCGCGGGGGTCGCGGCCTGGGACCTCGGAGGGCTGCTCAACGCATTCTGGTTCGTGTCTCTGGGCGGCGCCGTCTACGCCCTCTCCCGCCGCGCGGGCCGGCCGGGGCGGGAAGCGTTCTTCGCCGCTCTCTTCGTGCCGATGGGTCTCGACGCGCTGTTCTATCTCGGCTTTGCCGTGAAGCTCCTGCGTGCGTTCACGGGGGAAACCGCCGGCGCGGAAGAGCTGCGCCGCCTCTTCTCGCTGCGCCCCTTCACGCTCGAGCAGACATGGTTCTTCACCTCGCTCTCGGGAAGTCCGCCGGCCTTCCTGAACAAGTACCTGGTGATGACCGCCCTGGGCGGAGCCGTCACCGCCCTGGCCTGGCTCGGCGAGGGGCTCGTGGCCTGGGCGCGGGATCGGCGAGGCCCGGTGCGCCGCTTCGCCTGGGTGGCGGCGACGGCCTTCGCCCTGTGGATGTGGCATCCCGGCGTGGCGGGTGCCGCGACCCTCGGGACCGCCCTGGCCGGGGTCTTGCTCCTCATCCGCCCCGGCCCCGTGCCGAGGCGCCTCGTCTCATGGGGAGCCGCGGCCTTCGCCTGCGGCAGCGCTCTCGCCGCGCCGCTCCTCATGCACTCGGTGGCCCGCGCCGAGGGCCCCTTCCCGATCGGATGGTCCCCGGCATGGCCGGGGATCCTCATCGGTTCGACGGCGGCGTTGCTCCTGGGCCTGCCCGCTCTGTTGCGCCTGCCCGCGA